>DATGCJ010000150.1:0-4515 GCA_035312025.1 Halanaerobiales bacterium
GGGAAAGGAAGATGTAAATGAACAAAGTCAGACCGGGTCAAGATAAAGAACATCTAAGAAAGGAGTACAGAGATATAATATTTAAAAGCGGCTATTATGAAGACTTGTCACATGGGGCACAGGTGATATATATCTATTTAATAGATTTATTTATTGAAAATTGTGATCATGAATATAAGGAACAAATTAAAGGTGGTTATGTAGAATTTAAAGATTTAATAGATGAATATGGGGAAGAACTGTTTGATGAATTTAATACTGATAATAATTATAAAGAGACTAAGTTTAGTATGTTAAAAGCTATCAAAGAATTGGAAGACAATAAATTAATAACTGTCGTTCTTATTAAGGATTCTGACAATAAGCCAATAATTTTAATATATATTCAGGATATAAATCTATCTTACAAAGAGAAGGTATTAGATTTTATGCTTAAAAAGATGTTTTATAATGAATACAAAAAAAGAAAACAACATTAACACTGATAGGACCCAGCCCTTAGGGGCTGGGAATTTCTCTAAACCAAGGGGGAAGTTTATGAAGAGATCATCTTTGCTGAAGTTAAAATTTTATTTAGTTAGATGTTTGGTTAAAGGTAGCTGGGAAAGGATAATAGGGGTTTGTAAACTTGAAAAAGATGTGAGTGGAGAATTTCTTTATAAGCACAAAGAGATGCCACTGTTGATCGGGGAGAAAGAACTGGCCAGAATTTTATATCTTTCACGAAGAAAAGCAAAATCTTTAATGGACAAACCATATTTTCCCACATTAGAAATCAAGGGAGATAGATATATAACTAAAGAAAATTTAATTTGTTGGTTAGAGTTAGATAGAATAAGTAAGGATGATGTTGATCTAAATTATAATGGGAGGCCGGATACTGAAAAACAGTTAATACAAACAGCTTTTTTTAAAGGGATTGAGATAGGAATCAATAGCCATAAAGATTGGGAATTAAATCGAAAGGTAGTTGGTTAATTTGGAGTTGGTCAATAACATTTTCGAGGAGATAAAAAACCAGCTTGATATTGTAAAGGTTTATGAAGATGAAACCGGCTACCAGGTGATAAGCAGAGATGAGCAGGTCCAGGTAAGGTGTTTTCTGCCGGGCCATGTTGACCGCAACCCTTCCTGCAGTATTAATAGAGAGCAGGGAGTCTGGTTTTGCCACCGCTGTAAGAAAAGTGGTTCAGTTATCGATTTAGTAATGGCCACCCAAGGTTTTGATAACCCTATTACAGCAGTCAATTATCTAGCAGAAAAGAATGGTATTGATACTGACAGCTATCAGCTTTCAGAATTATTTTATGAAAAAAAAGAAAAAGAATATATCTATACCGACCTGGAGGGAGCTCCTCTTCATAAAACAATCCGAAAGCCTGATAAAAGCTTTTCCCAGCAAAGATTTGCAAATGGAAAGTGGGAATGGGGGTTAGAGGATACTAAGCTTGTTTTATACAACTTACCTGCCCTTAATAAAGTCATCAAGTCAGGTGAAACCATTTTTATTGTAGAAGGTGAAAAAGACGCTGGCTTGTTAACGAAAAAGGGCCTTATAGCGACCACAAATGCCCTGGGAGCCGGCAAGTGGAAGGAGAGCTATACAAATACCTTAATCGGAGGTAATGTCGTAATAATTCCCGATAATGACCTACCTGGAAAAAATCATGCAGAACATATTGCAGAAAAATTATATAATAAAGTTCAGAGTTTGAAAATATTAACACTACCCGGTTTAGGTGTAAAAGGTGATGTAACTGATTGGCTGTTACAAAGTGGGACTAAAGAAGAACTATTGGACCTTGCTGAAAAAAGTCTTCCCTATGAATCTGAAAAATTTAATAAAAAGATAATTATAAATAATAATGACTTCCTTCCTACCCCTTTAGCGAGGGATCTGATTATTAAAGAAAATAGAAAAGGCAAATTTTATCGATATGTAGCTGAAAAGGAAGTTTTTTATTACTATGATAATAAGGGCTACTGGCGGGTTATTAATACTAAATATGTTAAAAAGATTATCAGAAATCAGTTATTAAGCTATAACAATAAGTGGGATAAAAAACATTATATAGAAGAGGTTCTTGAAGCTTTAAAAAATTATGTACTACATGAGGTCAACCTCAACCTCTTTAATGTAAACATTTATCACGAAAATGTAAACATTAATCCCTATAATGTATACATTAATACCATTCAAGGTATGTTTGACTGGCAAAAAGGAATAATACTTCCCTATGACCCAAACTATTACAGCCAGTTTCAGTTGAATGTTAAATATGATCCTAAAAAGGAATGTCCCTTGTGGATTGAAAGCCTCAAGCAGTGGATACCCGAAAGGGAATCCCATCTGTTTCTACAGGAGTTTGCCGGCTACTGTCTGATTCCGGACACTTCTTTTCATAAAGCCCTTTTCTTAGTGGGCAGCGGCAGTAACGGTAAGAGCACCTTTCTTAATGTCCTGGCAGCCTTATTTGGGACAGAAAACCTTTCTAACATACCACTGCACCGGTTAACAGATAAGTTTGAGACAGTTAATATCCAGGACAAGCTAGTTAATATATGTCCTGACATTGACCCTACTTACTTAAAGAAGACAGGTATCTTAAAGACTATTATAGCTGGTGAATCAGTTAGGGGAGAGTATAAGTATGGTCCACCTTTCAGCTTTATTCCAGTTGTCCGGTTAATATTTTCCACCAATGAGCTGCCCATGTCCAGGGACCATAGTGAGGGTTGGTACAGAAGGTTTGAAATTATCAGATTCCCCAATGAATTTAAAAAAAGCGATCCCAAATTCGATCCTGATTTAGAAGTTAAGTTAAAAGGAGAGATTTCTGGGATCTTCAACTGGGCGGTTGAGGGGCTTAGAAGATTAAAAAGAAACGGCAACTTCACTCAGTCAAATTCCATTATTCAGGCTAAAAGAGAATATGAAATAGAGAATGATAGTGTGGCTTCGTTTATTGATGAGAATACTGAATTAGAGCCGGACGGATATGAAATATGTTCCTATGTTTATAATGAATATAAAGCCTACTGCCAAGAAGCTAATTTAAGCCCAGTAAAGAGAAGAAAATTTACTTCCCGCATAAAAACCCTGGGGTTTAAGTCAAAGGTGACTAAACTTTATGGAAAATCTGAGAGATGCTACTATGGATTTACATTAAAAAATTAGATAAAAAAAGAAGTGTAACCGTGAAACTCCTTGGGCCATCTAAATTCAGAGGCCCTCTTTTTTTGCGGTTACACTTTGGTTACACTTCTCAAAAATAAGTGTAACCATGAAATACCTTGTCGCTCTAAGGCTTATGGGTTTGGGTTACGAAGTTACACTTCTTTTTAAAAAGTTAGCTAAGAAATTAAAATAATATAAAAGTTTCTTATTAGAAGTGTAACTCTGTAACCGGTATACTGCAGTTATTGATATAAAAGGGATTAGAACGGTTACACTTTATTAAGCCAAAGTGTAACTTTCTGGAGAGAAGTGTAACTAGATTAATAAACAGAAGTTTTAAAGGGTAGATAATATAAAAATATTGGAATTAATAGAAAAAACTAAAAGTATTCTGATATGATGTGAATGTCAAATAATTAGATTTTTTGCAGAATATTGAACTTTATAATAGGTTGAATAATTTATTTATTCATTTACATCCATTAAGAGCTGTGCTATTATAAAAATAACTAAGATAATAAATATCCGAGTTATGAAAGGAGGCACATCAGTGATTTTAGGAATCAGTGGAAGTGGACGACCAGATGGAATAACTTCACAGTCTGTTAAATTTTTACTGGAAGCAACAGGTGAAAAGTACCAATACATATCATTGTCAGACAAAAAAATAAATGGTTGTATAGGTTGTCTTCACTGTGCTGAAGATGCCACATGCAAACAAAAGGACGACTGGAATGAAATAGGAGAAAAGATGTTGAAAGCAGATGCAATTGTCTTTGGTGCACCGAATTATTATAATAACTTAAATGCATTAGCACATGCCTGTCTGGAACGCACATTTTGTTTTAGACACCGGGAGACATTTAAACTTGCCGGAAAACTTGGTATTGCTATTGGAGTTGATGACAGTAAAGAGGATCCTTTAATAACTGAATTGCTTACAAAATACATGAAGTCTAATCATATGGCGATAGTGGATGAAATTCAGTTAAAAGGTTATTCGCAGTGTTATACATGTGGGTATGGAGAAAATTGTGCTGCTGGAAATGTTGTAAATGATCATGGATTTATTGATGAAATTCAAAAATGGCATTTGCCACAGGATTTTTCAGAACAAAATAGGAGAATTTATGAACTTCACAAAGCGGGCAAAATATTAGGATCGATTTTAAGAAACCAAAAGAATGAGGGAAGTTAAAATGCAGACATCTTTAAAAACAGACTATGCTATCCATTCTTTAATGCTATTGGCGAAAACGGGAAAAGCGATTAGTGTTACTGATTTAGCAGAGAAACAGAATATATCAAGAACATATTTAGCTAAAGTGATGCAGAAA
>DATGCJ010000151.1:0-4862 GCA_035312025.1 Halanaerobiales bacterium
ATATTATTTGCATCAGCAAACTTTTGTGCATTTTCCTTTGATCTAGAAGCTACAGCCAATAGGTTGCCGTTATCAACATAATTAAATTCATTGGCAAATGTATTTGCTATAACTCCCGTTCCAATAATTCCCCAATTTATAGTCATCTTTATTCCCTCCTTTTTCTTTCACTTATAAAATACTCCAAATCTTGTTTTTATCCTTTTTAATTTTACTTGTTAAATTCTTTTTTAAACCAAAATTGCTGATCTTTTATTATTAGGATTAAAGCAATAATTATGTTAATAAAGGTAAATAAGTAATAAGCTTTGGCAGCATGTATATTAAAATAATTTTGTGATATATTTACTCCGCCATGTAAGATAACTGCGGGAACTATATTCCTATTATTCACAATAAACCTTAGGAAAGTAAAGATTATAGAAAGAGCAATGATATTAATTAAATACCAAATAATAGGTAATTGTGCTTGGGCCGTTCCTTCAATAAAGATTAAAGGGAGATGCCAGATAAACCAAATCCCTCCCACTATTAGACTTGCAGTAAAAGGGTTAAATTTATCTAAAAGATTAGGAAGTACAAAGCCCCTCCAGCCAAATTCTTCCTGCCCTCCGCCGAAAAACATAATTGTTAATAAATTCAGAGGATACAGATACCAGCGGGTATCTATTTTTCTAATTAGATGGTTGAAATCAAAAGTATTAATTAACATATAAACTAAAAAGGCAACTACTAGAGGATAAATAACAGCAAAAATTATACTTTTTAAATTAAAATTTTTATTTATTATTGTCTTGAACCAATTTATTATCTTTTCTTTACCTCCTGAAAAATAATTAGTCATTAAAGCACCAAATAAGGGGCCAAAACCCCCAATAATAATCAGCCATTGGGTTATACTATTAACTTCCTGAGTAATTAATAAATAAGTCCAGAGCCCCCAGGAAAATAGATAAGTAAAAGAAATAAAACTTAAAACCTGATATTTTTTTATTAATTTTTCCATAATAATACACCTCTCTTTTTGACTTAATTTTATTTTAAAAAAGAGAGATTAAATAGTTATTATCTAAATATTAATTTTTTCTTAAATATAAAAAGCCTTCTAAGTCCTTAAAGGCCCAGAAGGCTTTCATAATCTCATATCTTCTATTTTTTATCTGTTTTTAATATAAGAATAAGTTTGAATTGCTAGAACCGGAATAATAGAGCCGATTATAACTATATACCACATATTAAGGGTAAGACTTACAGTATGAATTACTCTCTGTAAGAACGGCGTATAAACAGCTATCAGCTGTAATACGATCGTTATCACTACTGCTCCCCATAAATATTTATTGTGTAGGAGAGTTTTATCAAAGCCCAGTCCATTTTCTCTTCTTACATCGAAGACATGAAAGAGCTGGACAAAGGCTAAAGTCATAAAACCAATTGTTCTACTTTCCATAGTATTAAAGTGATTTAAAGCATACATATAAGTAAATAATGGACCCATCGTAATAATTAGTCCCTGTATTCCTATCTTTAGTTTGAACTTATTGGTCATGATAGCTTTTTCTGGATCTCTAGGTGGTTTGTTCATTACATTATCTTCCGGTTGTTCAAAGCCCATTACTAAAGCTGGGAAAACATCGGTTACCAAGTTCAACCAGAGGATTTGTAAAGCTAAAAGAGGTGTAGGTAATTGTAGTAAAATACCAATAAAGATAAAAAGTATTTCACTGAGATTACAGGAAAAAAGATAATGAATGAACTTTTGAATATTATCAAAGATTACCCTACCTCTTTTAATAGCATCTACAATAGTGCCAAAACGATCATCTAATAAAACCATATCAGAGGCCTCTTTTGCTACCGCTGTGCCTCTCTGCCCCATTGAAACCCCTATATCAGCCTTTTTAAGAGCGGGGGCATCATTGACTCCATCACCTGTCATGGCAGTAACTTCATTGTTTCCATTTAGGGCGTCTATGATATCCAATTTATCTTTAGGAGATACCCTTGCAAAAATGGAATGGGTTTTTATCTTTTCTTCTAGTTCTTCTAAACTAAATTTCTTTAGTTGAGATCCAGTTATAGGTTTTTGATCATCTTTAGATATGCCAACTTGTTTACCGATCGCATAGGCAGTATCACTCTGATCCCCCGTTATCATTATAGTTCTTACACCCGCTTTTTGGGCACTCAGGATTGATTCTTTTACATCAGAACGGGGTGGATCCATGATGCCTGCTAAACCAATAAAGATTAGGTTTTCTTTAATATCGTCTTCTAACTTGTCTTTACTTTTTTCTTTATAGGCAACTGCCAGCATTCTTAAGCCCTGACTGGCTAAATTATGGTTTTCCTCTAAGATCTTATCTTTACTTGCTTGATCTAAATCATGTATTTGTTCACCTGATTTGTATTTATCACACATTTTCAATACAACATCAGGAGCCCCTTTTAAGTAGGTATATTCTTTATTTTTATTAGTATTGTAAGAAACAGCCATGAACTTATCATCAGAATTAAAAGGAATCTCCTCTGTTCTTGTATAATTGTCCTCTTCTAAATTTGTTTTGGAAATATTAGCTTTTCTAGCCGCTGTAACTAAAGCCCCTTCGGTTGGGTCTCCCACGACTTCCCATAGATCATCGCTTTGATCTATTGAAGCATTACTGCTTAAGGCAGCTGCTCTTAAAAATAACTGTAGGTTCTTGTCATCTTCTATATTAATAGTTTGATTATCTTCCTTAAAATCCCCGGTCGGCTTATATCCGGTCCCTGTCACATCAATTTCCCTATCATCTAAATATATCTTATTTACTGTCATTTGATTTTCAGTAAGGGTTCCGGTTTTATCAGTACAGATTACTGTGGTTGAACCCAAGGTTTCTACGGCGGGTAAACTTTTAACCAATGCTTTATGTCGGGCCATCTTATTCATTCCGATAGCCAATGTAATAGTTGATACTGCTGGTAAACCTTCCGGTACAGCCGCAATTGCTAAGGCAACCCCGGTTTTAACCATATCAACAACATCTCTTCCACTGACAATTCCAAAAATAGATACAATAGCTGCTACTAAGAGGGTAATACCAATTAGGGTTTTACCAAGCTGGTCTAATTTTTCTTCTAAGGGAGTTCTTTCATCAACCGTTTTACTTAACAGGTCACTAATTTTGCCCATCTCTGTTTTAGGACCGGTCCCGGTGATTACAGCTACCCCATTACCCCGGGTAACGGCAGTTCCCATATAGACCATATTATTTGTTTCAGCTAAAGGTACCTCTTCTTCCTTTATTTTATCTGTTTTTTTATTGACCGGATCAGATTCTCCCGTTAAGGCCGATTCATCAACCGCTAAATTATCCGCCTCAATTAAGCGGCCGTCGGCAGTAACCCGGTCTCCTTCTTCAATAATTAGGATATCGCCTGGTACCACATTATCAGAGTCTACACTAATAACTTTACCGTCTCTTAATACCTTTGATTGGGTAGTTACCATCTTTTTAAGTTCTTCTACGGATTTTTCCGCCCTATATTCAGTAAAAAATCCGAATAAGGCATTGATTATTATTACAGCTAGGACAGCAATACCTTCAATTGTATCTCCCATAAAAAATGAAATACTGGCTGCAATAATGAGGAGAATCACTAAAATATTCTTAAACTGGGAAATGAAAATTTCAAAGGGAGATACTTCAGAACCTTTTTTTAAAGTATTTGGTCCATACTCATTTAATCTTTGTTCAACCTCTTTTGAGCTTAACCCCTTTTTGGGGTCAGTCTGCAAGCTTTCTATTATTTTTTCATGTCCGTATCTGTATACTTCCTTTATTTCCATTGAAATTCCCCCAATTAAGTAACTATAGTGAACATATATCTTTTTAAAAGACTTTTAAAAAGATTAATTAAAAACTGATTTAACAGTTTTTATAGTAGATAATATTATATAAAAAGAAAAACCAGGCTATCCTGGTTTTAAAAGTCTCTAACTTTATCTAAATTTTCATTTTTACCCATTACGATTAGGGTGTCGTTTTCTAATATCTTATCACTGGCCCCCGGTGACATATTTAAATGTTGTCCCCTTTTAATTGCCATTACGTTGACATCAAAGCGGCTCCTAAATTCAAGTTCAGCCAATGATTTACCTACCATATTGGGTGAGGCCATGATTTCAACTACACTGTAATCTGGGGCAAATTCTAAGTAATCTAATACATTGGATGAAATTAAGTTATGAGCAATTCTTTCACCCATATCTCGTTCGGGATAAACAACCCGGTCTGCCCCAACTTTTGTCAGAACCTTACCATGTAGATTATCCTGAGCTTTAACTATCACATAGGGAACTCCTAATTCCTTTAAAATCAAGGTACATAATATGTTAGCATGTAGGTTATCTCCTATACTAACGATGGCTACATCGAAGTTTCTAACTCCCAATGTTTTTAAAGCTTCTTCATCAGTTGCATCTGCTTCTACAGCATGGGTAACTGAATTAGAAATATCCTGGATAATCTGATGGTCCTGATCAATTGCTAATACGTCATGACCGTTATCAGTTAGGGTTCTAGCAACACTAGAACCAAATCTACCTAGTCCTACTACTATAAACTGCTTCATCTTTTTTACCTCCTAAATGAACAACTTAAATTATCCAACCATGACATCTTCGGATGGATAATGATAAATACCTTTTCTTTCTCGTTCTGCAAAGGCTACGGCAAAGGTTAATGGTCCTACCCTACCGGCAAACATAGTAAAGATTATTAAAGCTCTCCCTATCTTACTTAAGGTAGGGGTAACTCCGGTCGATAGACCAACTGTACCGAAGGCAGAAACGGTTTCAAATAATATATCTAAAAAGT
>DATGCJ010000152.1:0-4260 GCA_035312025.1 Halanaerobiales bacterium
AAAGCTGATTTAAACCTAATGGTAGAGTCTTGAGTGCTTCACTGTTGATAAAGACAGATGCAAATAAGTATTCATTCCAGGCTATCATGAAAGCATAGATGAAAACCGATACGATAGCTGGAGCGGAGAGCGGTAAAACTATCCGCCAGATCACTTCTAACCTGGAACAGCCATCAATAATGGCTGCTTCCTCTATTTCTTCCGGAATTGTTCTAAAGTAATTACCTAACATATAGAGCGAAACCGGCAGGGTCTGGACTATATATGTTACAATAAGTGAGGTACGCGTGTCAAAAAGACCTAACTTAGTAATCATTTGAAACAATGGGATAACTAATAAGACGCCGCCGAACATGTAAACTAAAAGCACACCTCTCTGCACTGCTCCCCGGCCGGTAAATTTAAGCCGGGCGAAGCTATAAGAACCAAAGATTGCAATTACTACCCCAATACCGGCTGAAATAAAGGCGACAATCAAACTGTTTTTAAAATAGGTAAGAAAAGGAAATACTTCTGGATTTAATACGCCTTCATAATGAACAGTTGTGGGATCCTGAGGCAACAACCTCGGTGGAAATAGATTCTGCTCCTGATTAGGCTTAAAAGAAGATGAGATCATTGTAATAAAAGGTATTAAAACAAAAGCAAGTACTAAAGCCAGTAAAATCACAAATATTATATTCTTGCGTAGCTTATTTTGTTCTACCATTCTAACACCTTCCTTACATAGAACAAGATAAAGCCCATTACAAATACAAACAGGATAGCGGATATTGCAGCTGCTTCACCGAAGTTGTAATTTGCAAAGGCTTTTTCATAAATATAAACGGGCAATACCTCAACCGAAGATGATAAGAGATAAACCTCCGAAAACTTGTAGAAATTCCAGATTGTTCTCAAAATAATTAAGGCCCCTAAAACAAACTTCAATTCCGGTAAAGTAATATATTTAAACTGCTGCCAGTGGCTGGCACCATCTACTACCGCAGCTTCATAAAGGGTCTTTGATATAGACTGAAGTTCCGCCAAGATCATTAAAAAAGCAAAAGGAAAGTTCCGCCAAATATTGAATATGATTACCGCATAAATTGAATAACGCGGGGATTCAATCCAGTTAATATGTTGAGGCAGTAAATGTAGCATATCTACTAAAAAATAGTTGGCCATACCAAATACAGGGTCAAATAGATATTTCCAACCAAAAACTGCTGAAATTACAGGTGTAACATATGGTAATAGGATTATCCCCCTTACAATAGGACGGCCCGGAAACTCTCTGTTTAAAAGTAGAGCTACCCCTAAACCTAGTAGGGTTGTACCTATCACTGTTGTAGCTGTAAAAATAACAGAAGTTTGAAATGAATTCCAAAAATCAAAATCTGTTAAAATATCTGCAAAATGTTCGAGGCCGATAAATGTATTAGCTACATTCGGATTCATATTGACTTCATGGAGACTTAAAAATATATTATATCCAATGGGATAAAAAATAAGCCCTGCTATTAAAATAACGGTAGGTAATATTAATATGACTCCTAACCGCGCATCTCTTTCCTCCATTCCTGTCATTTTTTGTGCCTCCTCTTTAAAAAGATAAAAAGAAATACTCCCGCTAAAAACAGCGGGAGCATTATTTGTATTTAATTAATCAAGTGCATCCTGCATTTCTTCATGGCCCCATTCGGCTGCTCTTTCAGCAGTCCAGCCGTTTTCAGTCATTCTCATTATAGTTTGACCTACAATAAATTGGCTTGTAATATTACCAATTTTGGGGAATACTCGGCCTTCAACATATCCAAACTTACCTATGCTGTCGAATGCTTTAGCTATATCGGCAGCTTTAGAACCCCATACCTTGATTACTTCGTTATCTAGATATCTTTCGTCATTTGCAATAGTTCTTCTGGTCGGATTCATTCCACCGGGTGCCATGTGGAGATAATCGATATACTGTTGATCGGACATTAGATATTCTGCTAGTAATTTAGCCCCTCTCATTTTAGCTTCCTCATTACCTTTAAAGAGAGTTAGACCAACTATTTGCCCAAATGTAGCACTTGATTTATTGGTCAACTTATTAGCTAAGGCGGTCTTATCTACTAAGTTAGGCACAATAGAACCTTTTTCACCTTCATAACCGGTTCTTTCCAGTCCAATGTCATCCATGATATAAGTTGAATACATCATCATGGGAACACGACCTGCTAAATAAAGGTCGCGAGCATCTCTCCAACCATCAGGTCCGGGTGGAGTGTACTGTGCTAAATCACTATAATATTGGAGTGTTTCAACCATTTCAGGCGAATTAAAGACTAGATTACCTTCTTTATCAAAGATGCGGGCATTATTTGATAGTGCATACTGAGTAAAGGTTTGACGGGCATATGAGTCTTTATTAGTTCCTATCACTATACCATACTGCTGTTCGTCTGGGTTATAGAAGGCTTCGGCTGCTTTTAACACATTTTCCCAACTTGTCGGCGGTTCAAGTCCTTTTTCTTCAAAGAGATCTGTTCTATACCAGATTCCTTGTACCCAACCATGCATTGGGATACCAAACTGTCCACCTTCCGGGTTTTTCAGCATCTGTAGTGCACCATCATAGAAGTCATCACGGCCGATCACTTCAATTACTTCATTAACAGATTTAGTATCGATCATTCCTTCTGCCCCAAGTTTTAGTATATTTTCTGCACCCATTTCAACTATTTCGGGTAATTTATTGGCGGCCATACCGGCAGCTAATTTAGTTGGAATATCATTTTCCTGTACGGTTACTACGTTTACTGTGAAATTAGGATTATCTTCTTCAAATCTTCTCGCAATATCCCGGATTATTTGAGCCCTTTCTTCTTCCGTCTGAGTTGTCCAAAATTCAATTTCTGTTTTTGCAAAAGCATTGAAACTAAACACCAATGTGAATACCAATACCAAGCTTATCAACATTAAATACTTTCTTTTCAAAGCTTTTCCCTCCTTGTATTGAATTTTATGAACCTCTTGTTTATTTAAACCCTTGAGCAGGGTATAAACCTATTTGGGCAATCGTTTGACTAAATAAAATTTTTACACCATAGCCGTTGATTCCCGCTTTATTAATTTACAGGGCAAGTAGACATTAATTTCTTTCACATCTTCACCCTGAATTAATTTATGCAGCATCTGCATGGCAGTCTCTCCGATCTCACTTTCGGGTTGCCCGACTGTAGTTAGCTCTGGATCAGATACTCTAGCTATAATATTATTATCAAAACCAATGATTGATATATCATCAGGAACTTTTAGGCCTGCCTTTTTGATTGTTTTTATGGCACCAACAGCCATTTCATCACTGCTGACAAAGACAGCCGTCGGCCTGGTCTTTAACTTGAGTATCTCCTTCATAGCTTCAATACCACTGTCTATTTTAAAATCTCCTTCAAAAACAAGGTCGGAGTTAAATTCAATATTATTATTTTCTAATGCCTTTTTATATCCTTTAACTCTTAAGGCACCCGATTCAATATCTTTATAGTCTCCACTGATCATGGCGATATTTCTATGACCTAAATCAATTAAATATTGAACTGCTTTTATGGATTCTTGCACATTATCGATGTGAACTGAAGGTAAGTCAGAATGGATGTGTCTTGATACAACTACTACTGGAATATCAAGATCTTGAAGGGCTTGTTCACAACTCCGGGGCATCTTTCCGCTGATATATATAAGTCCATCTACTCTTTTCTCCTTGAAAATTCGAATATATTTGAGTTCTTCTGCTTCTTTACCTCCTGTAGTGGAGATAATCAAACTGTAATCATTTTGGGCTACAACGCTTTCAATACCATCAGCAACCATAGAAAAGTAGAGATTTGAGAGGTCACTGATGATTAATCCAATCGTATTTGTCTTCTTGGTAACAAGAGATCTGGCTACTTCATTAGGAGTATAGTTTAGTTCACGAGCTACTCTGAATATTTCTTCACGTGTTTCCTTACTGGCTTTCGGTATACCATTTAATACACGAGAGACTGTCGATTCAGATACACCTACTTTCTCCGCAATATCTTTCAAAGTAACCGTCATATAAATTCTCCTCTTCTTTTGGTCAAACGTTTGACCTTTCTATTTATTATTATATAAAAAAATCTTATAATGTCAAGCCTAATTTCAGATAATTATGCTAATAGTTTTAAACATTCAAAAAGGGCCTGTGTTCAAACAGGCCCCTCTTTAGAGTATCTCTTAATTTTTAAGACTAGAACTTATAATGAGTTC
>DATGCJ010000153.1:0-15738 GCA_035312025.1 Halanaerobiales bacterium
CTCGGCTTCATCTTTTTGACACATAAACTCTACGGCTAAAGCATTATTAGTTATTTGGTTTAGCTTGAGCTTATAATCATCCTGCTCGGCCATCATCTCTACTATCACCCAGAACCGTCCGTATCCCTCCACCCCATAATCGGCCTTTAAAGCTAAAATCTTAGGATCCTGCCTTGCATTGTAATCATGAGAAAAATAATAAGCATCTTTACCCATCTATTCACCCCGTTAATATGAGATACCCCAGCCCTGCAGGGCTGGGTCCTATCAGTATTAATGTTGTTTTCTTTTTTTGTATTCATTATAAAACATCTCTTTAAGCATAGAATCTAATACCTTCTCTTTGTAAGATAGATTTATATCTTGAAGATATAATAAAATTATTGGCTTATTGTCAGCATCCTTAAGAAGCACAACTGTTATTAACTTATTGTCTTCTAATTCTTTGATAGCATTTAACATACTAAACCTGGTCTCCTCATAATTACCCTCAACATTAAAGGCATCAAACATTTCTTCCCCATATTCTTCTATGAAGTCTTTAAATTTTACAAAACCATCTGTAATTTGTTCCGGATAATCTTGCTCATAATTTTCAATAAACAAATCTTTTAAGTAAATGTATATCATCTGGGCATCATATGAAAGGTCTTCATAATAGCCGCTTTTAAATATTATATCTCTGTACTCCTTTCTTAGATGCTCTTTATCTTGACCCGGTTTGACTTTGTTCATTTACATCTTCCTTTCCTAAAGGTTTATTTCATACTTAGACAGACTAAATAATCTCATTGTCACCAATTCCATCCGCCATCCACCAGGCTAAAAACACATCCCGAGGTACACGCCAGCCTCTTATCTTTTTAGCACCAGGGATCTCTTCACATTCCAGCATCCTATAAACTGTTGCCTGACTATATCCGGTTAGTTCGATTATATCTCTTACTTTTAAAGATATTGGATATTTATTACTAGTTTCCCTGATTAGGTTTTCGAAAATGTCATTCTTTGTTTCCATTCTTATCCCTCCTTTTTTTATTTATATTAATAACATTATATAACTTTAAGTCTGACCTTGTCAACTTTTTTCTCACTTTAAGTATGCTTTACAGTAAAATATTTTGTTTTAAGTTGACTTTTTCATAACTTTAAGTTATAATAAAACTAATAGTTATAAAGGAGGGCTAAACAGTGATCGGCCAAAAAATAAAAAGACTACGAAAAGAATTCAATATAACACAAAAGGAACTTGGAGAAGAACTTGGAGTTACTACTTCAATGATTGGAATGTATGAAACCAATGCAAGAAAACCCAGTTATGAAATATTAGAAAAACTATCAAATTTTTTTCAAGCTAGTACAGATTATTTAATGAGTGATATTCCTTTTAAAAATAAAATAGAAGCACAACATTCTATTAGTATAGCAGTAGTTAAGGAAATCAAAGAAAATCTTGATTACTACTTAGAAATTTTAGAACCTTATGAAGGAATTGATTTGTTAAAAAGCAAAGGAATCCAAGAAGAAGTGATTACTTATTGTGATAGTATAATAGATAAATTTTATAAAAATGATGACTTAAGTTATATTGAATTATTTGAATTATCTAATTTAATTTTTAAAAGTATCAAGTGGTCTCCTGACTATGATGGTAAAATATATCTGGAAGATTATATGGCCATAACCTTATTATTAGAATTAAATTTGAATGAAATCGAAAAAATAACTTTAGATTTGTCGGAAAGTTATTTGCTTAAAATTACAAAATCTGATCATTTTTACTTAGAACAAAGCCCCAATTTATTAAAAACATCCACATCAATGACAGAATATACCAAAAATGAAGAAAATCAAAATACAGATATAGATTCAAAGTATCAATCTATAATTAATATATTAAAAGACAAAAATTTAAATGAAGAAGAAATTGAAGAACTCAAAAACTATATTAATTATCTGCTATCTAAAAGATAACACAACAATCATATTAACTTCTTTAAAATAAAACTTTATTATATTGATTGGAGGTGAAGAAATGGCTCATATAAAAAAATTGTATGACCAGGATAATAAAATTAAAGGTTATAAAGCGTTTGTAGAGGTAGGTAAAGACCCCGCGACAGGTAAAAGAAAAAGACAAACTAAAGTATTTAAAAGAAAAAAAGATGCTGATAAATGGCTTATTAATAAAGTCAATTCCATACAAAATGGGTCTTATGTAAACCCATCCCAAATTACTTTAGGGGACTTTATATTAAACAGATGGTTAGAAAACCATAAAAAACCAAAGGTTACTATCACTACTTATGATAGATATAAATCTCTAATAAATGCTCACATAATCCCTGCATTAGGGGAAATTCCAATCCAAGAATTACAGCCTTTCCATATTGAACATTATTTTTCGCAAAAAAGAAAAAAGGGAATAAGGAATAAAAAAGGATTATCAGAAAACTCACTAAAAAGACATTATGTCTTATTAAATAATGCCCTCAAAAGAGCTGTCAAACTCAAATTAATAAAATATAACCCAATGCAAGCAATAGAATCACCTAAGCCAGAGAAATACGAAGCTCCAGTTATGAAAGAAAATGAATACAACAAATTGTTAGAATCGTTAAAGGAAGATACCTTTATGTATACATTTGTTATGACATTAATTTCAACAGGGATGAGAAGAAGCGAGATATTAGGCTTGGAATGGAATGATATAGACTTAAAACAAGGAACTATTTTTATTAGAAAAAGATTAATTACGATTACTGGCGGGATAAAACATGAACATAAAACAAAGAATGAATCAAGCAAAAGACTTATCAAAATACCAAAGGCACTAATCCCTATAATTAAAAGTTATAAAATTAAGCAAAAAGAAAACAAATTATTTTTCGGCACTGATTATTATAAGGAAAAAGATTATGTCTTCTGTAAACCAGACGGTTATCCTTATAATCCACAAACTTTAAATGTGAAGTTTAATATTGTATTAAGAAAAATAAATTTGCCCCAAAAATTTACTCTACATACTTTAAGACACACATTCGCTACAATTAATTTAAGAAATGGCGTTCCAGCCAAAGTAGTTCAAGAAATGCTAGGGCACTCAACAATTACAACAACTCTTGACTTATATACACACGTTGATTTAGATATGCAAGAAGAAGCAGCTGAAAAATTACAGAATACAATAAAATTTGAATAAAAAAAATAAGCGCCTATCTAAGGCACTTATAAGTTTGACAAATATTCATTTATTATCTAAATAATTTTCTCGGCACCTTTTGGGCACCTTGGGTGCTTTTTTCTTGCTTTCTATAAAATCAACGAAACCTCATGGTTCCAGTCATATCAATGGCGGAGAGACGGGGACTCGAACCCCGACACCTTTCGGCTTCACCGGATTTCAAGAAAGTCTTGAGCATATTTTTACATTAAATATAGCACATAATGTTTAATATAGCAGCACTTTCTTGGGACACCATAAATCAATATTAAACATAAATAAAAGGAAATAAAGATGTATGGGAACATTATGGGAACACAAAACTTATTTATTCAACCAAAATCAGCTGTGTTCCCAACTTTGTTCCATACATAAATTTACAATTCTATATGTTCTCATTCACTTGTTTCTTTCAATTTATTATACATTCTTTTAACTTGCTTTTTATATCCTAAGATTTATTTATTATCCAATCAAACTTCTAAACCAAATACAAAAATAAATATATAACTACTTACTATTAGGATTACAATTATGACAAGGGGTTTTGTCTTTATATGTTATTGAAACTGGAGAATTATAGGGGCACCATTTTTTATCTTTTTTCGACATCAATATATCACAACCATATTCATGATAAACATCTTCTTCTTTTATAAGAATTATATTAAAACAATCTTGCACATAATTTAAAAGTAAAATAGTTTTTAAAGAATTAATTTTAGTACCAAAATCTACATCACCGCCATGAACTATTGCATGTCGGCTTAAACAGGAATTAATCTCCTCACCATGTCCAAAGCCAACTAAAATTATTTTTAAATAAAAATCTTTTAAAAGATTATTAAAGATTCTTCTATTTGTATTCAACCTCGTAATATATTCCTTTAAATCATCCTTCCACATTTGCCCCACATGACCAAATCCATCTGCTATTATACCCTCTATTTGAGGCAATAAAGTAGCAACAGACAAATAGTAATCTCCATTCTTGTGAGCTTTTATAACTTCTTTTATAATTGGCATTCTTTTATTCATAATTTTCTTTTTATCCCAATTCTTTACTTTTTCATCTATCTTGTCAGCTGTATATCGTTCTAAAAAGTATTTATCAATTTCTTTTTTAGTAGCCTCTTCCCCATATTCATCATAATAGTAGACTATTTCAGAGACTTCATTCACATTAAGATTGGATTGTGGTGGCCATCCTAATTTTGACATAATCATTGAAAATCTTTCATGAGTGCTTTCAAATTGCTTTAAATCTTCATACAGTTCTTTAAATAAATCATTAAATTGTGACAAAGTTTGTTGTTTTGTTTCCTTTAATATCTTATTAATTTTTTTATTTTGGGCTTTTATATAAGATTCTAAAAACTTTTCTAATTTCATTTCTTAAAAACCCTCTTTCTAAAAAATTAATAATTGTCTTTATTTAAAATACAACCTTGTATTATTTATTCATATTATTTTCAATAATATTAATTTCTTCTTCTGTTAAATTATATAAATCATATACCATTTGATCTATTTCATTATCAGTTTTTTCTATCTCATTTTCCAAACCTTTAATTTCCTGCTGTAAGTTTTCCCATTCATTAACTACTTTCCTAACTACCTGGTCTTTATTATAATCTGGTATTTCTATCTGTAAAACCTTTTCAAGTAAGTTGCCGCTGAAACTATCTGTTTTTTCTAATTGATCTTCAGTTAAGTTTTCGAGATAGTATTTTATATATCTTCTTTTATATTCATTATTTTCTTCATATTTTAATAGTTCATATTTACCACTGCTTGATTTTTCAGAATAAATGGTTACTATATTAGTATTAATATTTACTGTAAAATTTCTTACTTTTCTGGCTCTCCCACTATATATTTTGTTTGCAAATTCATTTTTTTCAAGAATATTTTTAATTGAATTTTTATTCGATGAACAATATAGTTTAATGTATCCATTAAAATCTATAAGTTTTTTCTTTGAGTATTTCTTATATTTATTTGTAATAAGCTTTGTTTTTTTTGCCAAATCATTTCTATTATTCACTATATTCTTTGGAATAGGTATTTTTTTAATAAATATTGTAAAACCTCTTGATGCATTTAATCCTAAATTTGAAGATATATTTTTATAATAAAAATTAATAAGCTTAGAATTTAATACCGATAATAAATAAAAGTTGCCTACATTTAAAAAATATACTGTATTATTAAAATAAATATTCCCATCATCATAAGCAAATGCTAATCTTTCGGAAATATCTTTATATATAATTTTAGGTTTTTCAAAATAATCATAATAATTACACGGTCTTAACTCCCACCAGTAATCACCTTGATCATCCCTTTTATATAATCCTCTTCCTTTTGAATATACTTCCCCCCTTTCAATTTTATCTCCTATATTTTTTAAATGTTTTATAACAAAGGGATATTTATTTTTTACAAATTTATAAGGTTCTGTATTACCCCTGTTTTTATCTGTCCAACCATTTTCTATTAAAATTAACCACTGATTATTAAAAGAATATCTATATCTGGAAATATCTTGTCCAGTAATTAATGGTCTTATAATTTTTTTAGCATTTGGATTTTTTGATATTATTTCGTCCTTTTTATTCTGACTTATAATAAAAGCTTTATTAAGTCCAGTTTTTATTCCGAAATATATATCAAGATCCCAATGCTCAAGATTTATTCCTTTATCTTTTACTTTTTCATAAATTTTTATTCCATCTAAATTCGAAAAAGTCCAACTATATTGGGCTATTTTATCTTGAGTTAATAAAACATTATTATTTAACTCTACTTTGTTTGATAAATTCGAAATTTTCTTTTTTAAAACAACTATACAAGGATCAACTGCTGCATCTTTAAATACTTTTTCCCCTGAATAATCATTAATTTGTTTAATTGTATAATTCATTAAAAATTTTCTTAACTTTTCCCCGTATTTAGCTTTAGTGAATTTGTTAGATACAATAAATGAAAAATAACCTTGGTTGTCTAAAAGTTTAATGCTTTTTTCAATAAAATATACATATAGGTCTGCTACTCCATTATAAACTTTATAATTATCACTTAAATATGGTTTGATATTTTTTATTTTTTCTTGCCGTACATAAGGAGGATTTCCAATGACTACATCGAAACCACCATCAACCATAATATCAGCAAACTCTTTTTCCCATTTAAAAGCTTTCTCCCCTACAACTTCTGGATTATCAATTAAAGAATTACCGCATTTAATATTATTATCAAGGTTAGTAAGTTGTTTATTTTTATTAGCTGTTTTTAACCATAATGATAGTTTTGTAATTTCCACTGATTCTTCGTTTAGATCAACCCCATATAGATTATTTTTCAAAATAGTTCTCTGTAATGCTTCTACAGCATAAATGCTGCTCTGGCCGCCTTTGAGTAAATCTCTTTGTTTGTTTAACCATTGATGCTCCTGCAACAAATAATCAAAAGCCTGATTTAAAAAAGCCCCACTTCCACAGGCTGGATCTAAAACCTTAATTTCTTTTAATTTTTCTTCATAATTATCATAAAATTCAAGATGTTGATTAGTATATCTAGTCTGCCATGAATCACTGCCAGCTTCTTCTATATCAGGCAAATCATAATATCCCATATCCTCTTTAATGTCTTCTAAATAACCGCCAACAGCGTTTTCCACTATGTAGCTGGTTATATATTGAGGTGTATAATATATACCTTCTTTTTTCCTTCTAGATTTATTTTTATCAAATTCATTATCCTTTATATCTGATTTCAATTTTTCTATATCACTTATTGATTGTTCAAAGATATGTCCCAAAATATTGACATCTACATCACTATCAAAATCATAATCGGAAAAATCATAGATAACATCAAAGAAATCATCTTTTATTACAAGAACATCTAAAACCTTATCAAATTCGAACAAACCACCATTGTAGGCATTAATATTTTTGTTAGGCATACCCTTGTCTATGGCTTTAAATACTCCTCTAATCTGGTCCCATATACGTGTATCCCCGGAATAAAAAGAATTCTTGGCCTGTTTTATAGCATTATGTAATAAATCATTCGGCAGCAATCCCTTGTCTTCACAGAAACAGATAAAAATAATCCTATCCAAAAACTTTTGGGCTTTTTCCAATAATACTTCAAAATCTATATTCTCATTGTTTTCTTTGAGGTGTCCAAAAAGATTTATTCTGGCATTTTTATATAAATTATAAAACTCTACAGATATATCTTCGTGTCTTTTTTGAGTTTTTTCAGTCAGCTGTAATGTCTGGCTTTTTCCATCTTTGGAAATTAAATTATTTTTAGATAATAAATAATGAAACCTTTTAAATTCCTCTATATCATCTAGTTCATTTAAATAAAATATCTCATAATACTCTTTACTTCTTCCTACCTGATACAACCTAATCTCTGTAAAGTTAGAAACTATAACCCACCTGCATTTATCCAGCTTATTAGTATAGCTAAAACCCTGGTCTACAGGTGATCTATAGGTAGTTCCTTTTCTTTTTTGGTCTTTTTCAAGGGGTATTTGTGGCCCTTTTAATTCAATTACAGCTCTATGGTCCTCTTCCTTTCGCTTTGTTTTATCATAAAATCCGATTATACCGTCAGGCCTTGTTGCATCTACATCTGTTGAAGCCTGTGATTTTAAAGTGCTCTTATCTTTTTGTGGTGCATCTTCATAGCCTAAAATATCTTCAAATATAGCTCCCATAAAAGCATTTTGTAATTCAACTTCATTTAACCCTTTAATGTCTGCTAAATTCTTTTGCCAATTTTTTATTTGATTAACTTTTCTTTCGATATTATCAACAGAATAATTTTTTATCCTTTGCTCTAGTATTTTTTTGTTAAATAAGCCTGGCATATTTTAACCTCCAAAATTCTAAATATCTTATTAAGATTAGTTCTTTGAAGGATAAAATAATCCTGCATAAATAGTTAGACATTATATAACAATAATATTCAATTTATATTCAGCACAATCAAAATAATCAAAGCTGCCAACCCGGCCCCTGTTATTTTATCTGACAACCGAGTAAAGTTAAAAGGATTTTCATCAGCATAGGCTTTCTCTAATTCTTTATTCGCCTGTTCTAATTTCATATTTAGTTTTAAATTTTCAGCTTTTAATTCTTCAATATAATTTGCCAACTTAACATATTGATCCTTCGTTAGGACCAGGTTCCCTTCTTTATCAACTTCAATGTTTTCATAGTCAACCTCATCTAGACCATTACCTCCCATTACGCTTTGAGAAAAAATCATCAAAAAACTTAAGAGCAGAATTAGCATCGTGCTTCTTCGCTTCAACATCCTCACCTGCCTTATCTATATTATTCTGGGCAGCCTTTAGTTTGTCTTTGTTTGATTTTCTTAACCTTAGAAAAACTAAAACCACCCCTATTAAAGCTGCAAACTCAGATCCCAGCCAATAACCTAATATTAATAAAATAACCAACACTGCAGTATATATCCACATTTTATTAACCATTAAATCACTTCCTTATATTAGTAAACTGATCCAGGCCCTCAGATCCAAAGAGGCCAAAAATAGACCACTTGATTAATTCCACAAAATCCGGTTCTGGAATATAATTTAAGATCCTTAAAATCAATAAAGTAATAAGTATGGTCATAAACCACTGGAACTTATCACTTTTTGTAAAGTCTGTGTAATCCTCTTTTAGATCTTTCAAGTAATCACTCCTTCGTTAGATTAACCCTTTTCAACCAGCCTTTCAAAAAGGCCCTTTGGGAAGGATTGTTTTTAACAATAGATATATACTTCTGAGCCTGAAATACGTTCAATAAAACGTAAATTTCGTTCTTATTAGAACATTTTTTATAAGTAGTTAAAGTCTTTGCTCCAATAATTCCATCTACCTCTAAAACATTCCGACAGGCATAATTTATGCTTTTTTGAAAGTTTTTAACCGCCTCATGCGGTCCCAGGTTAACTCCCTGTTCAAAAAGTTCACAGGCAATAGTATATTCCTTTATTTTATTAAACCCAGGCTCCAGCCAATACTCTTGATAATAAATCCCTTTTGCAGTCTGTAAAGACAAATCATACATAGAGCCTTCATAACCATTCCGCCTGGCAGTTGCCTCTGTGATTCCGAATTTTGTCTCACCGCCCAGATCATATCTGTGGTTACTATATCCGCCTTCTAAATCAATAATATGATTGAAAATGTTCTCAAACAGTTCCACATCATAAATATCTGTCATTAAATCACCACCCGAATATTTTCACTGCAGTGAACCCTAAAGAGATAATCGCTATTATCCAACCTGACCACTTAATAATCTGATCACCTATTTTATTTTTTGCTAATTTTTCAGTTTCAATATAATCAATCCGTTTTTTGATGCTCAACAAATCCTCTCTCAAACCGTTATACTTCCCCACTATTCTTATTGTGTTATCTAATTTATTGGAAAGGACTTCAGTTTGGGCGGTAAGTCTAACTATTAGATCATAAAGGTCCTTGTTTTCATACCACTCCTTCTGCCCGGTCTTTTTTATAATCTCTTCAATTTCTTTTTTAAAAGGACAGGTATCTTTTTCATGTTTTTCCATATAATCAACTCCAATCTATTTTAAAATTGTGGGCTGTAAATCCATGGTGCCAATAGCAATAGTAGTTCTAAGGTTTTCACTATCAAAGACCTCTAATTCACAGTAATATTTTTGCTCTTTTAAGTTTAAAGTATCTGCGGAAAATAAAATAACCGACACAATATTACTTACAGTGTCGATTGCAATTTCACCCGTTATATTTGAATCTTTTGTTAACATGGCCGCTCCAGACCTGCTCCTAGAAATAGCCCATTTTGCTGCTGTTAAGTCCTCAGCAGCTTGTACCCCATCAACATTATAATTTAACTTAAAATCATCGCCCTGCCAAACCTCAAAATCTTGATTTTTATAAGCCACTTATTGATCACCACCTATTCTGCCCTGCAGGCTGATGGTTTTTATAATACTAGAGTTTAGATCCTTCTCTTTTTCTAAAGATGCATTCAAACTTAACTCTTTTTTAATTTCTGCTTCTAAAGATACAATATTTATGATCAAAGGAATCTCTGTGCTTAATTCTTTAGACACAACCTCAGAAGGATTTAAGACCTCATCATAGATTAAAGCATAAATGGTTAAAGAACCAGAACTGGCTCCCAGAGAGTTAAGGGAAAGAGTGCTCACTAGAGAATGAGTATTTAATGAATAACTTAAATCAAATCTGGTTCCCAAACTATCAATTAAATAAAGTTCGTGGATATAAGCGGCTTTTAATGTTTCGTCAGAATTAACAGTTATTGTAAATTCCTCTTCCATATCTACGAACCCCGGTGACACAATTTCTGCAGCTGGACCTTGAGTATCTAAAGCCAATATAAAATAAGCACTCATCTAATCCCCCCTAACCTAATTTATTATACAGACCAGGCCCCGCTTTTATCTTTCGCAAAAACCTTAACTATTTTTTCACCATCACCCGCACTTGCAATTTCTAAATCAGAACCATACACCTGACAGTTAATAGCGGTCTCAGCCGGATAATCACCCGCAACCCCCGACATATTAGTTGATCCATTAGTAGTTCCGATAAGAGTTCCTGTGTCATGAGCAGCCCCAGTTGATGCTACAACCTTAACCTTATATTCATCAAAGATTTCATTAACAGTAAAGCTAAAAGAACTCACATTTGCAGTTGCAATCTTAGAAATTTTATTCACATCAGGACCAGAAATAGTAACCACCGGTAGTGAAGTGTCTAAAGTAATAGAATCACTGGTTTGAGCTGATTCGTTTAAGACATCATCCCTTATTTTTAAATATACCGTTTTTGCCCCATCGCCAATAGACAATTTAACCTGCTGTGTAGCTGAATAAGTTATCCAACTTGAGTTGACTTCTGTGTCCTGAATATTCGGGTTTTCAGTTAGATCGACATCTCCCCAGATTTTCATCTGATAACCTGTGGTCTCCCCATCTGCAGTTGAAATATCTGCATTAATTAACTGCTGAGTTGCATACTGAGCTCCACTTTCTAATGAGATAGCAGGACTCTGCGGCCCGGTTGTGTCCAAAGTTAATAAAAAATAATTTGCCATTTTAAAGCCTCCCTTTCTTTATATTTTATCTATGCTAAATGTCAAAGCATATTTATATTTTAAATAATCAAATATTCCCCTAATTTGTTGAAATCCACCTATTGCGGTATTTCCATTAGTGGAAATGAAATAATAATACCCTTTAACCTTATATAGGCAAACTACATGGCCTTTCCAAAACTTTAATGGGATAATGGTTAATAGATAAGGATTATAACCTAATTGCTCTAAAAGTCGATAAGCCAGCATAGAAAAGTCATCACAATCACCCTTATATCCACTTTTCACTGTATAATCTAAATCCTGAATAGTATCTATTATTCCGAATAGTTTATCACTTTTATAAGTCATTTTTTTATTTACAAACCTACCCACATCAAAATGATCTTTTAAATTTTCTTCTTCTATCAGCATTTTAGACATTTTTTCAGAAGCTTCTTTATCACCCTTTATAAACTTGTATTTTAAATTTAAATACAATTTTAACAAAATAAAGGCAACTCCTTTCCTAACTATCTGACCATAGGCCGTCTGAATTTTTGCCATAAACATTTATTTGATAGGTTTTATCTCCTTGCGTTAATTCGGTATAATCGACATCAAAAGTGACATCAGTATTGGCAGTTACAGAACCACCGCTACCAACAAGCAGACCTGAACCATGACCTGTCCCGTCTGCTCTCGCTTCCCACTCCACTAAATCCTGGTCGCTTTGGAAAGTAACCGTTGAGGTCTGATAACCAACTTCGTCTGAAATCTTATCTTTTGTGTAGCCCACAATATTTATGGTCGGTAAATTTGAAGTGATTATAGAAATCGGCGTTATAACTTCAGCATCAATAGTGCCGGTTTCAAAAGTCATACTATTTGATGAATGTTCATCTACATTCTTATAAGAAAATCTGACAACTAATATATCACCTGCATCCCCCGCAGTCCAAGTACAATTATAAATTCCCATTTTATAAACGCCTGTTCCTTGTGAAATATAATAGGTGCTGTCATCCTGGTTTTCTTCCTGTAGCACACCGTTGGAATTTCTTCTTTGTATGCTCATCGTTATTGCCGTGTCTTTTGCTGGAACAGTAGTCACATTAATTTCTACATTAATTACCCCATCCTCCCAATGAGGGTTATTTGGAATACCAGCCTCTGTATAAAAAAAGCCGTGATAAAAATTAGTATCTTTATTGGGTGCAGTCACCGTTATTGAATCAGCAGGCAGAGTAGTTAATGATAAGAGTTTATCAAAATAATACCCGTTAGAATAACTAGCATCAGCATTACTTAAATAAAAAGTCGCCATCTCTAACTCTCTCCTTTCAGCCAGAAATCCATTATTGCTTTCTCATTTATTTCCTTAAATTTTTCTTTATCCATATACCAGCCATACTTTAATGAATTTTTTGGAATTAAAGAGAATTTTCTCGTGTCATTACATGCCATAAAATCGATTCCATCGAATAGATAATAATCAAAACCAGATATGCTCATTCTGTAATGCTTTTTGTCTGCTCCAAAATACTTATTTTCATATAGCATTATAATTTGTATATTTTCAAAGGGTGCCCTATGCCACTCTTTAAATAAGTGTAGATATGACCCCTTGGCAGTAAATACAAAACCATCTCCGTAATATAATTTATAACCCTCTATTTTGATGTCTTTCATTTTTGATCTATGCTTAACTAGAGGCTGTTTAATATAATCTAATAATTTCTGATCGGCCTTTCTCATATCATCACCAACTTTTTTTATAAATCAATTCCATATTCCATCTGTTTTCACTGCTGACAATAAAACCAAATACCAATTCCCTCCCGACTTAACATAAGCTTCCGCTGAATGCCATATCCCGCTTTTTTTAACCCAAAAAACTCCAGTTTCAGGCTCCGGCCACCAGTAACCATCAACCGCTTTTAAGGCCGGATATCCATCATTGACCTCATAAATAACAAACTCGACAGAATCAGTCTCAGGATCAACTCCAGGCGGATAATTATAAGAATTAGCTGGGGGCATAGTGCCCATATCCCAATCAATGTAAGTGCTCCCCAGGTCAAAGGGATAAGTCATTTCTTCGGTAGTCCTCGGAACGCCCTTCCCGGTATCGCTTTGCCCGGCTGTCTGCAGATCATAATAAACTTTTTGAATAATACCAGAATTATAACCGCAAAAACCACCCACATTAAGACTGCCGTTTACAGAACCGGTTGAATAGGCATCAGCTATAAAGCTATGGTTATAACCCGCATATCCTCCCACATAATTATTGCCAACAACAGAACAACGGGAATAATTATAATAATTATCATTGTAATGATTCCCAACAAATCCTCCAACATAATTTGCACTTGCTGCAGTTATAGAACCCTTTGTGAATGTCCTATTAACCTGTCCCAGATAACTCTGTCCGATATAACCGCCCACATATTTAATAATCCCCGGACCGTTTATAGTAACCTCAACCTCATTAAAAGAATGAGTTGTTGAAGCTCCGGCACTTCCGGCTTCAAGCCCGGCCATTCCCCCAACACATTCAGCAACAGGGCTGCCATTATAATAAAGCTCTGCATTTATAGTCCCCTGAACATTGCAATATTGAACTGATGAGCAGGTAACATAACTAAATACCAGGGCAATGTAGGGTAAATTAGAAGTTACTGTAATATTTTTAAAATCTATTTTATATAAAGTTGGCCCTTCAGTTTGATCCGACCGGCCTGAATTTCTAAAAAAAGCATTTGACATGTAATTTCTTTCGCGAATTGGAATCGCAAGTGACTTGTTTGTTATTTGGTTAAGTTCAGCATTATAAATTGTTCTGTTCGCATAAGAACCAGTAGCAGTATCATAACCAACGAACTGTGCCGTAGTCCAACTTGCTGGAATCCAATTACCGTAATCTGCCAGGTGATCTGCTCTATGCCTGAAATTATAATCTGTCAAGTCCAGATCGACAGATAAATAAAAAGTATAAGAGGGATAATACCTGATCTGCCACAAGCGGTCCAGAGTGTTCACATTATTGCTCAAAGAAATATATTGAATATTAACCGTATGAGTCTGGCCCCCCTGGGGTGTTATAATCTGCTCGTTGGGATCATACCCGACATTCCTCGGCCAGGGTGAAATATAATGCTCAACTGCTTCTAAATAAAAAGAATAGGTGCCATTCCCATCAGTTGACACATCACCACCGTTCGCTGCAATCTCTGTGTTATCCGGGGCATCAATATGTGGGAATCGTTCCCATTTGTCAAACCCAATCACCTGCAGGCCCGACCAATTAACCGGACTCCCAGAAGGATGAGTTATCGCCCCCTGAATTAGGGCACTCCGATATTGTTCGGTGTCAATGCTTGCGTCACTGTGCATAAAGATCATATTTGTGGTATTGACCGTCTCATAACCATCAAACTGAGCTTTTAAATACTGCCTTAAAATTATATGACCGGAATTAGTCCCCGACCAGGTAGCAGTTAAAGTTGGACTGGCCGGCTCCGGATCAATAGATTGCCAGAACTTAACATTAATCGTGTCATCGATAAGTTCAATTTTAACTAAATAATACTGCAACATATCACCCGCATACTCGATCACATTGGGCGTGCTGACACTATTTATGGAAGTGTGGCTATTTGTGGATGAAGTATACTGCATAAGATGAATGCTTAAAGTAGACCAGTCATAGATCACTTTAAAATAAAGATAGTCGGTTGCATTACTGTAATTCTGGCCCGCCCTTAACATTATTTCTTCCTGTCCGGTTTTTATGCAGGGTGTGCCAGCCGGAATCCCATGTTCGGCTGCCTGTTCATCCCCCAACTCGATAGGTGATTCAAACTTACAAACCAAAGTCGTGTTATATACACTGCCCGCTTTGATCCATCTAACAGGCGGACTGTCGGTGTAACCTAACTCTGCCATAATACTGTGACCTCTTACACCCATATATTCATCTATCGCCTGGGCCATATTTTGGGAAGGATTCCAGACCGCAAAGTCATTATAAGGCCTTTCATATGGTTGATATTCCTCAAAAAGGGTAAACTGACTATAAGCCATTATCTTTCACCTTTTCTTTTACAGAGATCTCCGGCAGGCTTTCAATTTCTGCTTTATTTATCTTAACCTTGTCTAGCTTAAAGAGATCAGACTTAATTCTTTTATTACCATTAATTAGAATTGTTTTATCAGCAGGCACCGTCAACCCCCCTTTTTAAGAAATTAAGATTTTCGGCTAAATAAGCCCTTTATTCATAAGACTTAATAGCACCTTCCAAAATTTTTCACTCCAACCTGAAACCAATATTTTCCACTATCATTAAACCCTTCAAAAAGCAGATAAACTGCGATTAACACATCAT
>DATGCJ010000154.1:0-5330 GCA_035312025.1 Halanaerobiales bacterium
TTGGCTCCTACTCAGGTGGTTGTCTTACCGGTTTCCGATGACCAGGCCGATTATGCCTATGATATAAAAGACAAGCTGTTTGCAGACGGGGTCCGGGTTGAAGTTGATGACAGTAATGAACAGCTCGGTTATAAGATAAGACAGGCCCAGTTAGAAAAGATACCTTACATGTTGATCGTTGGTTCACGGGAAGCTGAAGAAGGTACTGTATCAGTCCGAGATAGAGATGAGGGAGACCTCGGTGCGGTTGAATTTGTTGAGTTTAAAGACAAGATTTTAAAGGAAATAGAAAATAAAGTGAAGTAGAGTGTTGACATACTATAACGACCTGTGGTACAATTTAATTCGACAATAAAGTAGAAACCACTGTTTCTCACCAATAATAGGATTATTGGTTAATAGTTAGTAGGTATTACTTGAGGCGATTTATGTCTCCTAACTTTATGTGTATGCAAACGGGTGGTTTCTACCACCCGTTTTTTATTGTCCAAAAAAAAGTGGAGGTGCATAAAATCAGTAATAATAACGACTTGCGTGTCAATGAACAAATTAGAGCTAAAGAAGTTAGGTTAATCGACAATGAAGGAGAACAGATTGGAATCCAAAGTTTGGATGATGCCTTAGATAAGGCAGAAGAGAGAGGTTTTGACTTAGTGGAAGTAGCTCCGCAGGCGAATCCACCTGTCTGTAAGATCATGGATTATGGTAAATACAAATATGAGCAGGCTAAAAAGAGACAGAAACAGAAGAAAAACCAGAATGTAATGAAGGTTAAAGAGGTCCAGATGGGTGTTAAAATCCAGGACCATGACTTTAATGTTAAGTTAAAGCAGGCTCGTAGATTTTTAAATGATAAAAATAAAGTAAAGGTACGCATTCGATTCAGGGGGAGAGAGATGGTCCATAAGAATCTAGGTTATGATCTCATGGATAGACTCAAAGAAGAAACAGATGATATTGGTAAAGTTGAAAGTGGTCCTAAGATGGAAGGCCACAACATGTTAATGTTTTTAACCCCTGTTAGTGATAAAAGCAATTAAAGTAAGGAGGTATTATTGATGCCTAAACTTAAGACTCATAAAGGAATAAAAAAGAGAGTTAAGGTTTCTAAACACGGAAAGATAAAAAGACGTAAGGCTTTTAAAAGCCATATTTTAACCAAGAAGTCTTCCAAAAGAAAAAGACATTTAAGAAAGCCTACAACAATGGATAAGACATACCAAAAGAGATACAAGAAATTATTACCCTATGAATAATTGAATATAAAATAATCAAATATTTTGATATAGACGGAAAAAGGAGTGATTAAGCATGGCTCGTGTGAAAAGAGGTTCAAAAGCACGCAGAAGGAGAAAAAAGGTTCTCAAGTCGGCCAAAGGATTTATTGGTTCAAGAAGTACGCTGTTTCGTCCTGCCAAGCAGGCTGTAATTAAATCCTTACAGTATGCCTATAGAGACAGACGCCAAAAGAAGCGTAACTTCCGCCGCCTCTGGATTACCAGAATTAATGCAGCGGCCCGACAGAACGGACTTACCTATTCAAGATTTATCAACGGTCTAAAACAGGCTAATGTAGAGATTGATAGAAAAATGCTAGCTGAGATGGCTGTAAACGATAAAGATGCCTTCAGTGAACTAGTTGAAGTTGCAAAATCAGAATTATAATACATTATTTTAAAAACCCGGTGTTTGCCGGGTTTTTAGTATATTAGGTGATCATTATGGAAGAAATTACAAGTATCAAGAATGATAAAGTCAAATATTTAAGAAAACTCTATCAAAAAAAGTACCGGAAAGAAAGAAAGCAGTTTATCTTAGAGGGGCTGAGGTTAATCAGAGGTGCCTATAAGTCCGGGGCCGACATAGCCAGCATCTACCTTACCCGGGATTACTATAACGAACACAAGAGTGAATCATTTCTAATTAATAATGAAGAGAAACTAATTTTTGTATCCGACAGCCTGATTTCTGAAGTTGCCGATACCGAAAATCCGCAGGAAGTAATCGCGATCGTAAATGAGCCCCAAACCAGTCAAGAGGAAGTATTGTCAAAAGACTATATCCTCGTAATTGACCAGATCCAGGACCCCGGTAATATGGGGACTATGATCAGGACAGCGGCTGCAGCCGGTTTCCAGTCCGTAATAATCTCAAAGGGATCTGTCGATGTCTTTAATTTAAAGGTCTTAAGATCGACAGTGGGTGCAATCTATTCCCTGCCCTTTATCAAGGATATTGAATTAGACGATTTAAAAGAGATGCTGAAAAGTAAAAAGCAAAATATCTATGCGGCTGATCTAAATACAGATAAGTACTATAATGATATAAAATATGTAAAGCCACTTTCCTTAATTATCGGTAATGAAGGTAATGGAATCAGGCGGCAGCTGATTGATATTGCTGATGTATGTGTAAAAATTCCTCTTAAGGGAAATATTGAGTCCTTAAACGCAGGTGTAGCGGGCGGTATCATCATGTATAAAATATTAGAAAATTAAAGCAATTTATTTTATTATCCTTGTCAAAACAAGGAACTTGTGATATAATATAAAAAAATTAAAGACAACTATCTCTGTGAAAGGATGTGGTCCTTTTTGGGCGTAGCTGCATCATTGTTCTGGAAATTGTTTGAGGAAACCGGGTCGGTCAATGCATATTTGGCATACAGGAGAATGTTTAGGACAGAAATTAGAAGAGGTAGTTAGTAAGTAAGACCCAAACATAACTAAAGGCTGTGAAGGAGAGAGTAGTTACAAAAACTTAAAACAGGGAGAGACTGTCCAAGGACTGAGAACGGTCTTATTAAGGTTTTGTAATGAAGTTCACTCCTGAGCCGAGGACTGAACTAATAGTAGGTCTTATCCGGGTAATTCCGTTAAAGATTCCAAGTGATCTTATCACCTTTATGTGGTAAGGTAACTAGGGTGGTACCGCGTTCATCTCGTCCCTTCGTGAGGACGAGTTTTTTTTATGCTTAAAACTACGGAGGTGTTAAAATTGGATTTATTAGAAGAAATCAAAAAGATTGAAAAAGAAGTAAAAGAAAAGTTCGAGAATGTTAAGGACCTCGACCAGTTAGAAGAGCTAAGGGTTGAATACCTGGGTAAAAAGGGTAAGATTTCCCAGATCTTTTCTAAAATGGGTCAGGTTGATGATGAAAAGAAGCCGATCGTTGGTAAAGAGACCAATATATTAAAGAACAAAGCACAGAATATGTATGAAGAAATCAAGGAAAAAAAGGAAAAAGAACTAAAACAAAAAAGATTAAAGGCCGAAACGATTGATATAACCTTACCGGGGGCTGAGGTCAATGTCGGTCATAAAAACCCCTTTACCCATATTATCGATGAAGTGGTAGAACTATTTTTAGGTATGGGCTTTTCGATCGAAGAAGGTCCCGAGGTAGAAAACGAATACTATAACTTCGAAGCCCTGAATATCCCAGAGGACCATCCTGCCCGCGACTTACAGGATACCCTCTATATCGATGATCAATACCTACTGAGGACCCATACCTCACCGGTCCAGATTAGAACCATGGAAAAACAGGACCTGCCGATAAGGATTATTGCGCCGGGGCGCGTCTACCGTTCGGATGAACTGGATGCTTCCCATTCACCCAACTTCCATCAGATTGAAGGGCTTGTCATTGATAAGGATATCTCCTTCAGTGACTTAAAGGGTGTTATTGCCGAGTTTGTACATGAGATCTATGGGGAGGAAAGAAAGATCAGGTTCAGACCGAGCTACTTCCCCTTTACCGAACCGAGTGCAGAAGTAGATGTTTCTTGTAATGTCTGTAAAGGAGCCGGTTGTTCCTTTTGTTCCTATACAGGCTGGGTGGAAGTATTAGGTTCAGGTATGGTCCATCCCAATGTCTTGAGAATGTCAGATATTGACCCTGATCTATACAGCGGTTTTGCCTTTGGTATGGGCTGGGACCGAATTGCAATGTTAAAATATGATATAGATGATATTCGAGTACTGTATGAAAATGACAAGAGATTTATCCATCAATTTTAACAAAGGAGTGTGAGATAAGATGCAGGTACCATATAACTGGTTAAAAACATATATTGACTTCCCCTATACCCCCGAGGAGCTGTCCCATAAATTAACGATGGCCGGCCTGGAGGTAGAGGAAGTGGAGTACTTAGGAACAGGCTTAGAAAATATTATCATTGGAGAAATTGTTGAAATAAACAACCATCCCAATGCCGATAAGTTAAAGATCTGTCAGGTTAATACAGGTGATAAGACCCTGCAGATGATTACCGGAGCCCCCAATGTGAGGTCCGATATAAAAGTACCGGTAGCCGAGGTAGGTGTTACCTTACCGACCGGGATGGAGATCGAAAAGACCAAGCTCAGGGGCGAGGTCTCGCAAGGGATGATCTGTTCTAAAGATGAGCTGGGTCTCCAGGAAGAAAGGGCCAGCGGTATCATGATTTTACCGGACAAGGCCGTAGTCGGCCAACCTTTTGTGGAATACTATGGTTTGGACGAATATGTATTCCATCTGGACTTAACACCCAACTATGCCCGTTGTCTGGGTATGCTAGGTGTCGCCCGGGAAGTTAAGGCTATGCAGAAAAGCAGCAGCCAGATTGACTGGCCCGAGATAGATATTAAAGATGATGACAGGACAAGTATTGATAAATTAGCTTCAATCAAAATAGAGGATGAGGACTTATGTCCCCGTTATGCCGGACGTGTGATTAGGGATGTTACGATCAAGCCCTCTCCTAAATGGATGCAGAGGCGCCTCAAGGCGGCCGGAATCAGGCCGATCAATAATATAGTTGATATTACCAACTATATATTAATGGAGTACAACCAGCCCTTACATGCCTTTGATCTTGATAAGATCAAGGATGGAAAGGTTATTGTCAGAAGGGCCGAGGAAAATGAGAAAGTTGTTACTATCGATGATGTAGAAAGAACCCTTGATCAGGAAACTCTGGTCATTACCGATCCCGAAAAGGTAATTGCCGTGGCCGGTGTGATGGGGGCCGAAAATAGTGAGGTAACTGATCAGACTACCGATATCTTCTTAGAAGCGGCCTACTTTGAACCGACCAGTATCAGAAAGACCGCCCGTAAGCTGGGTCTACCCAGTGAAGCTTCTCACCGCTTAGAACGCGGTATAGATATTGAACGGGTAATCGAGGCCGGTAACCGGGCCGCCTACCTGATGCAGGAGTATGCAGATGGTAAGGTAGCCCAAGGAGTTATTGATAAATACCCCGTTCCTTATCAGGAAAATATTATAGATGTTAACCTGGCCAAGGTTAACCGCTTACTGGGGATCGAGTTAAATAAAGATGAAA
>DATGCJ010000155.1:0-2935 GCA_035312025.1 Halanaerobiales bacterium
CAGTTCCTTTTTGCTTTTTACATATTTCATATCTTCAGCTGCTTTTTTGACATCCATATGGTCCCCCCAGCAGGCAATTTCCAAACCATCATAACCAATATCACTCATCAGTTTACAGACTTCTTCAAATTCTAAATCTGCCCATTGTCCTGTAAAGATCGTAACTGGTCTACCCATCTTTATTTTCCTCCTTTAATGATTAAAAATAATGTTAACACTTAACCCAAGTAGAATTTGCTTCATCACTGTCCACAGTTTTGTTGATAAATTTAACTCCCTGGGCACCTTCGCGGGCTGTCGGGAACTTAATATTCAAATCTTGATAGGCTGTACCGCTTTTTTTGTCCAGTAAGGTCTCTTCAAAACTCGTATAGATATTAGAAAAGGCTACGAAATAGCCTTCTGGATGGCCGGCTGGTATCCTGGGAAGATCATTGGCAAGTGGATAAAGTTCATCCCGGCCCCTTGATAGTATTTCAGTTGGTTTATCAAGATAAGAAATCTTTAGTTTATTAGGTTCTTCCTGATGCCATTCTATTGAGCCGTTAGTTCCATATATTCTTACTTTCAAGTCATTATCATGACCGACAGCAACCTGGGAACACCAATAAACTCCTGTTGCCCCTCCTTTATACTTAACTAAGATTTCTGCATTATCATCTAGTTCTCTGCCTTTCCCAAAATGATCTAGATTGGCACAGAGACTATCTATTTCAAGTTCTGTAATATAGGAAACCATGTTTTCTAAGTGACTGCCGATATCTCCTACACAGTTGGCCCGGCCCGCTTTTTTGGGATCTGTCCGCCAGGCAGCCTGTTTATTACCTTCTTTTTCGGCTAAAGTAGCTAACCAATCCTGGGAATACTCACCGATCACAACCCTAATATCGCCAATATCCCCTCTTTTAACAACCTCTCTGGCATGTTTAACCATTGGATAACCGGTATAAGTATAGGTCACGCAAAAAAGAAGTTCATTTTCCCTGGCTAACTTATCAAGTTCTTCAGCTTCTTGATAAGTAAAGGTTAGAGGTTTATCACAAACTACATTAATGCCGGCTTCTAAAAATTTTTTAGCGACATCATAATGTAAATGGTTAGGTGTTACTATCGAGACAAAATCAATCGGATCCTCTCTCTGCGCTTCTTGCTCCGCCATTTCTGCATATGTTTCATATAGCCGATCTTCTGTTAGCCCTAAACTTTTCCCGGTATTTTTAGTATTTTGATAGTCCCTTGAAAAACAACCAGCAACCAGACATGCCTTGTTATCAAATACGGCCGCTTTTCTATGTACTCCGCCTATAAATGAACCAGAACCACCACCAACCATGCCATACTTCAAAACACCTGACGACATTTCATTTTCTTTTCCTTCTATCATCTTGATCCCCCTTTAGAAATATAAAATATATTTGTGTTAATTTTAATATATTTGCTAATTTTCTGACTTTTTTATTAAATATAAATTTAGCTCCCTTCTTTAACTAACATATTTCGGTTAAAGATAATCTTCGCAATTCCATAAACAGTTGCTAATTCTCCTAATTTACTGTACTTTACTTTTACTTTATCATAATTAAATCTCAAGGCCTTTTCTCTTATCGATCTTTGCAGCGGTTGATCTAAATAATCTTTTATCTTTAAGATATTGCCACCAATAATTACAAGCTCCGGGCTTAAACTATTAATTATATTAGCTATTCCTAAACCAATATTTTCTCCTACCTTATCCAATAATTTTCTAATTTCTTCATCTGTATTGTTCTCTTTTATTTTTTTATAAACTTGGTCTATATTAATCAACTCTCTTTTTGTTATTTTACTATATCTATCATAGATGTAATTTTCGGAAGCTAGTGCTTCCCAACAACCTTTATTACCACAATGGCAGGTTCTTTCAGATTCGCTTTCAATAATAATATGACCAAATTCCCCCGCATTACCAGAAGCACCCCTGTAAAGCTCACCATTAAAAATTAGACCACAACCAATACCTTCATTAATTGAAACATAAACCATATTGATATATTTATCATAGTAAAATTCTTTTTCTCCCAACCCGGCTGCATTGGCTTCATTTTCTACAAAAATAGGGACTTTGTAATTTCTATTAAGATACTCACTAATTTTTTCTTTTTCCCAACCCAAATTAGGGGCAAATTGTAGTATATTTCTATCCTTATTTACCAGGCCGGGCACCGCCACCCCTATACCCAGTAGATCATATTCTTCAATTCTTTTTTCTTTTAAAATTTTTCCAATATGACTTAATATTTTTTCTAGTATTTGTTCAGGTGTTTTATCAGTTTCTATATAAAATTCATTCTTTTTTTCTACTTTTAATTTCAAATTGAAAAGCACTATTTTAACCTTATTTACCTCAATATCCACTCCAATGATAAATCCTTTATTGGGATTTATCGTTAAGAATACAGGTTTTCTACCGCCCGATGATATACCCTTTTCTTTTTCAATTACAAAACCTTCTTCAATCAGTGTTTTAACATGATTGGAGATTGTAGCAGCACTATATTCAGTTTTTTCTGACAATTCTTTACGTGAAATAGGTCCATATTCATTAATCAGTCTTAATATACTGGACTGATTAAGATTTTTTATAAAGGATGAATTTCCTATTTTAATATTATCCATATTTATTATCCTTTCAACAACTTAATTTAAAACTTAATTTAACTCTTAAAAGAACTTACACTATATAATTATCTTTGTCTTAATATTTTCCTGCATAAAAATTAAAATAATTTTATATATAATTAAATATATTTTCATAAAAAAAAGACCAGTAAATACTGGCCTCAAAGTTTAACAATCATATTCTTTTATTTTTTTAAATATTTCCTTTACAGATAGAATTTTATTAATCTTCCATAGTCCTTTACCTGTAAAAAATACCCCTTCTTCTAAATCTCCC
>DATGCJ010000156.1:0-9512 GCA_035312025.1 Halanaerobiales bacterium
AAATCTATGTTCTAAATTGGGGATCTTTAAAGTATATTCCATTATTATTTTTAATCTTTCTTTGGGCTTTAAAATATTATCTAATTCAATTTTAAGCAAGGTTTTATCCGCACCGATAATTTCAAAATCAATTACTTCACCCTTAATTTTTATTTCTGAAAATTCTATATAACCTGGCTCATAATCGGGATTTACATTTTCAACCAAACCTAATCCTATAATATTTTCACGGAAAGCATTCGGATATAAATGAAAGTATACTTGATTTAGATCTGTATTTTCCTTATTAATATAATCCACTGTCTGTTCTATTTTGCATAATCTCTGCTCGGGTTCAAATTTAATATCAATATTATAATTGTCAACTTCATCAATATTGACTCCATTATAGTCTTTTGCTATTAGGTCATCATAATCCCTGTCCAGATAGTTATATATACTTATATTAAAAATATTAAAGGCAGCAAAGAGGAGAACAGCTACTATAAAAACAATAATGATCTTTTTCATCTTTCTTCACCTTTTCAAAGAACTTAATTAAAAACTGAGTTTATTTATCAAAAGGAACTTCCTTGTTATATATTTTGTTCAGATAATCTCGCACCTCATCTTCCAGAGATTGAGGATACTCAAAGCGGAGCCTATAGGCTACCTTTTTTGAAATTTTACTGAAAAAGTCCATCATTTTAAAAGTGCTTTCCCAGTTGTCATTAATATCACCACCGGAAAATGTTGCTTTTAATTCTTTCCATAGTTTATCATCCAAATATTTTTTAAAGTTACTTCCCTGTTTACCGGGGTTAACCTGCCAATTGTTATCTACTCCGATCAGCCATTCTATCATCGGTTTAAGCAAGTTGTATTTGATAAAGTAGTCCATGTACTTGGCAAAGTAAAATTGGTCACGCCAGAGATATTTTGCTATATAGGTGATATCCCACCAGAAGTTATTAACTACCCTATCATACACTTCTTGATTAGGCTTTTTTGTCTGATAGGCATTATGAGTAGGCTCATTTAATTTTACTGTGATATTATTTTCATCATATAAAACCCGGTAACCAATATCCAAAAAGGCCGGCAATTTATCATAATTAGAAACCTTTTTTACAAGTTCTATCGGCCAAATACTAAAGTCTATCCTGATATAATCCTGAAATATATTGAGTGAAGTATAGGTTGTAATATCTTCTAACTTAAAATTATCATTGAAAGCTACCATCACCTCGCCAAAATCATTAATCCAGCTTTTATCTTTTAACAAACTTTTAGGTTCTTTGGTAACTAAGACAACATCTAGATCGGAAAAAACATCGGTTTCTACCCTGGGATTTGCCATCGAACTCGTAATTAAAAGTGCTTCTATATCTGGGTTTTGTTTAGCAAACTTAATAATATCTTCTAATACTCTTTCTTTATCTCTCACTTGGATTATACTCCTTTAATTTAAGCTTATATTATATTTTTTGAGTACCCGTATAGCTCTTAAGGTATTTATTTTACTTTCCCTTGTGTTCCCTTCTAATTTAAAGAATTCTTTGCCGCTGTGTCTGCCCTGGAGGGGCCATTTACAGGCCTTGTTTTTCTTTTTTAATAATAATTGCAGGGCATCCTCCATCCGTTCATCATAATCTTTATCATAAAAATAGAAATATTCTAAGACTCTTAAAATATCATAATACCAGCGGGGTGGGAAAGACAGATAGGTGAATTTCTTATCGATTACCTCACCTGTTTTGTCAGACTTATATAATCTATGCTGTAATAAAAACTCATGAGCTTCTTTTTCCATACTGATAACTTCTTCTTTTTTATAATCAAAGACATTTTTATACTCTAAAAGACCTTCCAGGACATTGATAGTAGTGTGCATCGAACTGTGTTTGGCTTCCTTATGCTTCTTGCAGTTCCAGCCTCCATCATGCATCTGTTCGGCAATAAGGTAATCAATTAAATTTTTGATTCTTTCATCTTTTACCTTGAAATAGGAAAGTAAGGAAAGAACTATGCCGGTAATACAAGTTTCACTTCTCGTAAGTGTTTTCGAAAAATTTATTCCCCCATCCTTGTAAAGACCTCTATCCAATAAAATTACAGTCCCTCTTCTGGCCTGCGAATTATCGCTTGGAAGGGACAACCTTTTTAATAGCAGCAGGGTATAAGTTGAGGATATCCATTTGGGAGAGTATAGTCCACCACCCCAAATATCATCTTCAGCTTGTTCATCCAACAGTCTCTTTACCCAACCCTTAGTTACCATTTCATTTCTTAATACTTGCAACTTCTGTGGCTCAGTTTCTAAAATATCACGATAGACCTGATATCTGATAGCTGGGTCACCTTGTAACAACCAATAAACTACCCTTTGTTCTTTCATCTTTTCTTCTGCCTTTCAATTAGATTAGTCATTCTTTTTCCCTTTAATATCGTCTATTTCAATTTCTATTATCTCAGTTTTGTCGATTGCTTTTTCTATATAATCAAAACCTTCCTTTTTGAAATCAGGAGAATATTTTAAAATAAACTGCTGTAAAGCTTTTTTCTTGATTTCACCATTTAAGGAATTTGCTCTGCCAAAAATCACGACACTTTCATAGTTAGAAGTGAATCCAGCCGGTTGAAGTTCATAATCCCCAACCACTGTAAAAGAAACTTTATTATTATAGTTAATATTCTCTATTTTATGACCTTCTTTTGCACAGTGAAGGTAAATTTTATCATTAAAAAAGACATAATTCATGGGAAGTGCATAGGGATAATCATTTTCACCTATGGTGGCTAAGACCCCATACTCTCCCTTTTTTAGAATTTCTAAAGCTTTTACTTTGGCCAACTGTTTTTCCTTTCTTCTCATCTCTATAAACATATTATCCTCCATATCATGTAAAATTTTGGTGCTTTAACATTGCTTGTTTCGTTTAAAACCATATTTTTATCTTTTCTTTTTACCGCTGTATAAAAAGTAATCTTCATCCTTGATCTTAGTATCTTCGAAATTATAGGTCCAGCTCATTAATTTTAAAACTTCATCGGTCGGGATCGGATCCTCTTGATTATGGCTTATCTCATCATGATGTTCTTTTAACTCTTTTCTTGTTTTAGAATGAATTATTAAAAACTGTCCTCCTACTTTTAGATGTTTGCGGGCATTTTTAAATACCATATCAATTTTATCTAAATGGGGAATAGTATCATAGATTATGACAAAATCAAATCTCTTATCTAATTCAACATTGGTTTCAAAATCGATTCTTCTAATTTCAGCATCAGGATGTTTTTCTTTGAAAACTTCAATCATTTTAGGAGAAATATCTATACCTAAATATCCTGATAAGTTTTCATTTTTGAGTAGTGAATAAAGAATCCCGGTTCCAGCTCCTACATCCAGAACAGAATTATTACGGCCGATCTTGTATTTTTTGATTACTTCCTTGGCTACTTCAATATTTTCATCGGTAATAAATTCATCCCATTCTTCAGCATGTTTATTGAAAAACTCAATTTCTTCTTTTTTATCTTTATCCATACTTTTGCCCCCTACTAGGATTACTTTCTAAGGTTTTAATCATTTTCTAAATTCATTAATATTGTCTTTTGCATGTGCAGTAAGTTTTCCTTCGCCTTATAACCAATAAAGTAATCAGATTCTATAATCTCCTTACTAACCTCTTCTCCTCTTGTAAAGGGAGGACAGGGATTAACTATACAGTCATTGCTGGCATAACCTATGTTTTCTAAATTAATCTGATATTGAGCAAACTTGTCCTGAGTTTTATATCCATGGGGCGGCCAGGCATCTGTTAATATTACATCTGCCCCCCTTATTCCTGTCTGTAAGTCATTAGTTCTTTCAATTATTCCTTCAGAATTTTCTGCTGCAAAATTATATATATCATCTTTTACTTCAAATCCTTCTGGACAAACCTGGGTTAAATTTAAATCAAGTACTCCGGCTGCATTAAACCAGGAATTAGATATATTGGCTCCTTCTCCCACAAATACAAATTTTAAGTTGTTTAAATTACCCTTTAATTGATATAGGGTAAATAAATCACTTAGTACTTCACAGGGATGGTATTTTTTAGACATTGCATTCACAACTGAAAAATCAGCTAATTTAGCTATTTTTTCAATTGTATCCTGTTCAGGATACCTTATTATCAAATAGTCAACCCAATTATTTAGGTATTTTACCTTGTCTGCAAGTTCTTCCTTACCCTCTAGGTCCAGGGATAAATTGATTATATCTCCCCCTAATTGGTTTATCGCACTTTCAAATGATATCTTTGTTCTTAAACTGGTGGAAGGAAAGGTAGTAATTATTGTTTTATGTAAGAGGGGCCTTAAGTCATTACCATTATGATTTTTGATTTTTAATCTTTTGGTATCCGCAAACATTTCATATACTTCGCTTTTAGATAGATCTTTTATTGATAATAGATCCTTCATGGAATTCTCCTTTTTAAATTATTATTAAACATTAATCATTTTTTAGGGAAAAACTGACAATGAGAACTTGAAACTTCTCTATAATTATTCTCCTTCTGCTATACTTCAATTATAAACTCTGATAAGGCAAAAGCTGTATCTAATACCTTTCGCTTGTCTATAATATCCAAATTATCTTCTTCTGTATGAACCTTGTCTAAGATTTCTTCTAACAAGTTTGAAGTAAAAGCTAATGCTGGTATGTTCCTTTGAACTAATATTGCATGTTCACCCTGATACCAGGGTTCTCCTTTCATCATACTATATTTATTTTTGAAAATTTTATCAGATAGATTATTGATATTCTTATCAGTTGTATAAACGGAAAAAGCTGTGTTACCTTTCTTATACCCCATTCCATCTATATTTATACCGAGGTAAATATTTTCTAACCTGCTTTTGTTATCTATAAAATACACCCGTTGGCCTGGATTAGAATAATAATCTTCCCCGTTTAATAAAGCAACTTCTACCTGTTTATCTAAATTTTTATCTTTTAATAGTTCTATTAAAAGAAGTAAGGTGGTTACACCTGTAGCGTTATCAATAGCACCAGGTGAATCAACTTTACTGTCAAAATGGGCAAAAAGAACTATTTTATCCTTGTTTTTCTTTCCAACTTTTGCAATTACATTTTTACCCTTAGCATCAACCTTTGTTGCATCTATTTTCAGATAAACATCTTTTCCTACCTGCTTTTTTATTTCTTCTCCTGTCATATCTTTGATATAAATTGAAGGAATTAAAAAATCACCATCTTCAATTAAAGGAAAGGGATAAAGACCTCCAGCTGTGCTTTGATCTTTTCCGGTTGCTGTAATAACGGCTTTAAAACCTTTTTCTTCTAGTAATTTAATTATGGTCTGATGTTCTTCAACTTGATAAAAAGGGAAATTTTTAGGCACAAGTTGCTCTTTTACAAGCTCTCCGGACAATAAAACAACTTTGTCTTTCCCCTCTAATTTTTCTAACTGTTCTATATTAGAGGCAGTCACTAATTCTGCTTTAAGTTCAACAACGGGAGAGTAGGGACTAATCTGGGCCTCATATTCGGTATCATCAACTTTGAAAATTAAATCATTGGGATACCAGTCAAAACAATCAAAGGTTTGTTCTTCAATTTCAACATCTTTTAAATTTTCTTTGATATAACTTGCAGCCTGTTGATTACTCTTACTGCCCACATATCTATCACCTAAATTATTGCAGAAATATTCCAGGTGCTTTTCTGTCAACCTTTTTAAATCTCTTCTCAATACTTTCACCACTCTTTTATATATTTATCTGTACTAACTGAATTTTCTTCCCAGATAGCGGTTCACCTCTTGCATATATACTTTATATTCATCTCCAAATTCAGTCAGACAGGCCCTTTCTTCTGAAAGGATTATATAATGGACTGAGATCTGGAATACCATTAATACAATGAAGTATAGAACTGATTTAGTTATTAAGGCTATCCCAAGAAAATATAAAAAGAAAGCAACATACATGGGGTTGCGCGAGAAACTATATATTCCCTTATTATTCAACCCATCGGCCTGAGGTCGGGCAAAATCATACATCGATACAATGTAAGAGAGGATGCCAATAATATATATAATAAAGCCAAGTATATTGATAGCTGATTCTGTTTGAATATCTAAAAAAATTGTATAAAAAAGCATGAAAATTAGAGCAACTTGATAGATATAAAATGCATATTGTTCTTTTCCTTCCAGGGGTGGGAAATAAGAGGCTCTCTGATAGGCTTCTTCACTTATTGATCTTAATAAGAGATATCTTATTAATATTATTGGTATAATCAACCAGACTGCATTATTCAATCTGCTCTACTCCTTCATAAGATTATTTCATGTTTGCTATTTTTATGTATCCCCGTACCCTGTTTAAATTCACCCTTCTCTTTCAATTTCAATATAAACTGATAAATCTCCTTTAGATATTTAGAAGAAATTTCCGGTTTATAATGACTGGATAATATTTTTTCAATTTCAGGATAATTTTCTATGAGCTTATTAAGAGAAAGAAAGTAATCTTCTATATCTGTATAGTCTCGTTCCAGATAAAGAGGCCCCTGATAGATAAAATCACCTGCAAATAGATATTTGTTGGTTTTATCATAAAGACAGATATGATCTTCAGTATGGCCTGGGGTTTCTATAACTTCAATTTTTCTGTTTCCTAACCCAAAGGTTTCTCCCTCTTTTATTACTTTACCTCTTTTTGATTTTTCAATCTCATATTCATCGATATTAAAGCTATCCGGGAGTAAATTTTGGTTTACATCCCTAATTACTTTTTTTCTTACTTCTTCTATCGGCTCCCAGTAACCATTTTCAAAATAATAATTTGCTTTTTCACTTAGGTATACCTCTTTAAATTCCTCTATATTGCCGATATGGTCCCAGTGCATGTGGGTTATAATCAGTTTCTTTTCTTTTTGATCAATTTTATTTAATAGGTCCTTGATTTTATAAATTCCAATTCCACAGTCAATAACTAAATTATATCTGTCTCCTAATAAATAATAAGTATTAAATTCTTCCCAGTGTTTGTTTTCACTGATTACATATGTATCTTCATCAACTTTATCTATTTCAAACCACTGCATCAAATCACTCCATCATCTATTTAAAATTAATCTTTTATTGCTTAGTCGGATTTTGGGAAGTACATGGTAAATTCACACAGCACTTCCCACACACATCAGTTAAATCCAAATCCTTATGGTACTCTTCATTTTCCAAACAGATCTCATAACAATCAAACCGATTAAATTCAGCTGGATTTTCGGATAAGGCATTCACTATACATCTTTCTAAACATACTTTACAGCTTCCGTTGTATTTATATAAACAAAACTCTTCCTGTGGCCTTTTGGTCGGCTTCAACTTTAAATCAGTTATTATACTGCCCACCCGGCCGGCACAACCTTTGGCTGTAATTAACATATTGTTAATACCAAAGGTACCCAGGCCGGCTATATAAGCTGCATGTCGGTGTGACCAATCACTTATTAACTGATCCTCCCTAAAGTTATGGGTAGCAGCAATTATGGTAGAATTATATCCCCTCTTATTTAGTTCTTTTTGGATATATTTGTTAACTGCCATAATCAGTTGATTGGTTTCTATATAGGCAACCGCCCACTGTCTGGAGCTTAACCTGCCTTCTATATTTGACTCATTAATTTCTTCCTTAAATGGTAAGAAGAAGGTAATCACAGATTGGGCATTATCTAATAGATCAGTTGGTAATTCATGATTCGGGGAAATTACCTCTTTTAATTTAATAAATAGAGGATCCTGTGCATCAGCATAAGCAGTTAAAGGTTCTTTCCACTCAGTATTTGTATTCTCTTTTTTAGGATATTCTTTCACATAATCAGTTATTAATCTTTTTATTGTATCTTCCATCAGCAACACTCCAGAATATTTTAAATCCAATCTTCTTCTAACTTGGTGAACTCATTTTCTTTATCTCCCGTATTTACGGTTTCTTTTGATTCGAACAACATGATATGTGCTTCCTTTTCTGCATATGGTTTATGTTCTACTCCCCTTGGTACGATTACCATTTCTCCTTCTTTGATTACCTCTTCTCTATCCCTATATTGCATAGTTATCTGGCCTTTAAAGATATAGAAAAGTTCATCTTCATCTTGATGGGTATGAAATTCAAAGGCTCCTTTAATTTTTGCTAATTTCACATACATGTCATTTACTTCCCCAATGATTTTGGGATCCCAGTGTTCATCTATCATATTATATTTATCTTGCAAATTAATTTTGTTCAATTTAAACCCCTCCAGCTCTTTAGACTTCAATATTAAACTTCTTAAGCTCTTTAACTCCTTCTTCTGAAACGTAATACTCCTTATTTTTACCGGCTCCTTTTTCTATTATCCAGCCTTTGTCCTGACAGTAATTAATAAACTGAGCCCCAATCGAAAAAATATCCGCTAATTTTTTCATAGCATTACCCTTCTTTCTAAAAGTTAATAAAAACAAATTGGTAAATCAGTTATCTTACCAGGAAGAAGAAAATAAATCCTATCACTACAACTATTAACAAAAATATCTTTAAATATTTTTTCATTTTTAATTCTTCTTCGGTTAAGGGACGGAGTTCATCTTCATGTTTTTTCTCCATCCGATAGCCTAATACAACTCCCAGGAGTAAACCTGCCCCCGGGGCGAGAAAGACAAAATAGTCCATTTGATCAAAGATAAGTAGGATAATAAACATCCCAAAGTAACCAAATGCTAGTCCAATTGCTAAACCTTTTGATTGATAGTATCCTTTCGGGTGTTTATCAGAATGAGCATTAGCCTTTTTAGTAACCTTGAAGGAATAATAAGCAAAGATTAAACCGATGACCAATAAAATTAACACAATATACATAAAAAGTCACCTGCTTCCTTTAAGACTATTCTATTATCTCTACGGAACCATCCTCTTTACCTACTACTACCTTTTCTGCCATATCTATAAACAGTCCAGATTCTACTACTCCCGGCAGAATGTTTATAGTTGTATTTAATTCGGCTGGATTTTCAATTACTTCAAAGTTACAGTCGATAATGAAATTTTCATTATCGGTATTGAAAATTTCATCCCCTTCTCTTCTTAGACGAGCCTGACAACCTAATTTTTCAAGGTTAGTTAAAGCCTTTTCACAGCCAAAATGAACTACTTCTACCGGTAAGGGAAATTCACCCAGGGTTTTCACTTATTTAGATTCATCTACCACTAATATCAATCGCTTACTTTCATGAGCTACGATCTTTTCTCTAACTAAAGCTCCCCCGCCGCCTTTGATCAGGTTTAAATCGGGGTCTACTTCATCGGCCCCATCTATTGTTAAATCAATATGCTTGACCTCAGATAAAGTAGTTAAAGGAATATCTAATTCTTCTGCCAACTGTCTGGTCTCTTCTGAAGTAGGTATAGCCCTGATATTTAAACCATCTTTTACCCTGGCTCCGATCTCTCTAGTTGCCCAGGCTGCTGTAGAACCA
>DATGCJ010000157.1:0-6185 GCA_035312025.1 Halanaerobiales bacterium
TAATAAATGCTGATAAGATTGTAGTTATTGAAGACGGAGAAATTGTCGAAAAGGGACCACATCAAGAACTACTGGATAAAGAAGGCTATTATTATAATTTATATAAAAAACAATTTAAATAAATTTTAATTAGGATTGATAAATATTATGAAAAATTCAAAGAGTATATTATTTGTCAGTAATGGACATGGAGAAGATTTGATCGCCGCTAATTTAATAAAATCTCTGCTTGCTCAAGATAATAATCTTTCAATATCAGAACTGCCTGTAGTTGGTAAAGGAAATACCTTTGAAAAAATGCCTGTTGAGATACTGGGCCCTCGCGAAACATTACCAAGCGGAGGTTTTGCCCGCAACAGCTGGCAAAACTTATGGAATGATCTAAAGGGTGGTTTAATAAGTAATACATATAAACAGATTCAAGTGCTGAGAGGGATGAAAAACAAAGTAGATCTTTCTGTGGTAGTGGGTGATGTTTATATCCTGACTTTAACAGGATTTTTTACCGGTGGAGATATAGTGTTTTTACCAACTGCCAAATCTGAATATATTAATGGTCATTTTAAAATAGAAAAACATATTATGAAACGGTATGCTGATTTAGTATTACCCCGAGATAATAAAACCACCAATAATTTAAAAAGTTTTGGTATTAAAACGAAGTTCTTTGGTAATTTGATGATGGATTGTTTTGAAATAAAAGGACTTGATTTTAATTTAAGAGAAAATAGTACCAAAATTGGTATATTACCGGGGAGTAGAGATGATGCCTATGATAACATGTTAGATTTTATAAATGTTATAGAGGAACTTGAAAGGTTAAAAAAGGAAAAATATGATTTTCTAACAGCAGTGGCAGGCAACTTCTCAGTAGAAAAATTAAAAAATAAGTTAAAAGGTTCTGAGTGGCAGGCGCTTGAACAGGAGGATGATTATATCAAACTGCAAATAATATCCCCTTCTAAAGCAAGTGCGGTTTCCATAATCTATAATGGGTTTGGTGATGTATTAGACCAGGCTAAATTATTTTTGGGAATGGCCGGTACCGCCAATGAACAGGCGGTGGGCATGGGAAAACCTGTTGTAACATTTCCGGGCACCGGTGTCCAATTCGATTATGAGTTTGCAGCTGATCAAAAAAGGTTATTAGGCGAAGGAGTCAAGTTTGTTGACCGGAACTTTAAAAATGTTGCATATGCCTTAATTGAACTTTTAGAGGATGAACAGGAATATAATAAGAGAAGCAAGGCTGGGCAAAAAAGAATGGGAGACCGCGGCGCAATTAAAAAAGTATCCAATTTGATTTTTCAGGATTTTCTTTTTGATATATAGCCAATATCAGACCAATTAAAGCCCAAAAAACTACTCCCACTTCAAATTTTAGGACTGTACAGTCAAATTGATTATGGATTAAGACAGCTATTAAAGCAGCTACTATCCCTCTATGAATTGGATTATTGTTAAATAATTTAATGCCCATACTTAAAACCAATATTATTAAAATAGTAAAAAGTATAAATCCTACGATTCCGGTTTCGACTGCCATATTTAAAAATATATTATGTGCAAATGATTTATAACGATTACTTTTCTTTTCAACCCATCTATAAGAAGGATAAACCTTGGGAAAATTACCCGGGCCAACTCCTTGTATTGGATGGGCTTTTATCATTTTAAGAGAGGACATCCATATATTGATTCTATCCATATTATCTTCGATAGTAAGAGATTTAATAAACCTCTTATTGAGTTTTGGATTAGAATAGATAAAACTAAAGATAAGTATAAAAATAAGGATGAATATTACTAGATGTTTCTTTGAGCGTAAATTGTAAATTGCTAGTCCCGCAATAAAGCCGATGAAGGCTCCGCGAGAAAAAGTTAATAACAGGGCAAGCAAATTGAGCAAACCAGGAATAAGGACGAGATATTTATAGTTATTATTTAAGTACTCGAAATAAGAAATGATTAAAATCAAAGAAATTATCAAAAGAGTACCAGTATCATTAACATTTGAAAATACTCCGGTTGCTCTCCTGAGATTAGAGCTAAAATAGTTATAGATTATGTATGAACTCGCAATAGTTATGCCTAAAGTCATAATAGGCAATAAAAACTTATAGATAAATTTTTTAAAATTTATTAATATTTTTGTTTCGAAAAGGGTTATTGAGATCAAAATAATGAATCCCAGGGTCGAAGCTAATGCTAATGATTTATGGTAAGCAAAAACTGCAGAAATTAAGGTCCAGATGAGTAAAGAAATTAAAATTATATTTGTTTTAAACTTAAATAATAAGTTAAAATTTATTTCTTTTCTATTTATAATCAAGTAAATGATAGAATGTATCATTAGAAAAAGAAATCCTAAAGAAGTATTACCCCAGGAAAAAAATAAGGCGATACAAAACCAACCTATATATAATAATAAATTCATTTTATTAATTGAAGTAATTTTATTAATTAAAGACATAAATTAACCCCGCTTCTCAAATTCTTTTCAAACACTCTATATATTATCATATAATAGTGAATTCATCAATTTCAAATCAAAGTTCGAATTAAATAATTTGTGATAACTCATATTAAATTTTTTAACTAAAACGATTATATTATTAAATTTACTTTTTAAATTAAATAAGAGTATAAATGGGATTAGCTTATTTTTAGATTTTAAAAATGACGTAACCATTTTACAGATTTTAGAAAAGTATTCTGATAATATACATATGATTAAAACTTAAGGAGGGAAACAAAATTAAAATAAATAATAAAAAAGTTTACTTTATTTTCCTCTGGCATGGGGCCTTTTTAGCTCTTACCATGTCAATGATTGATTTAAATACAGTATTACCCTCATTAATATCAGAATTAATTGATTCAAAAATAATTTTCGGCCTCCTTTATTCGATGATCCTGGGAGTACCGCGGCTTTTTAATATAATTTTTAGTCATTTTTTAAGTTATGTAAAGTATAAAAAGAAAGTATTAATAACCGGTATTTACTTAAGGGCATTTTCATTTTTGGGAATGGCCTTGACCACCTACTATTATGGAAAAGATAATCCAGGCACAGTAATTATTTTCTTTTTTATCTGGATATTTATGTTTTCGATTAGCGGCGGATTTGCTTCACTTTCCTATAATGAAATTATTGGAAAGTTGACTACGAAAGGACAGCGGGAAAAAATCTTTGCTTCCAAACAGTTTGTAGCTTCAATTATGGCCTTTACCGGTGGATTAATTGTTAAATATATTTTCACCCCTGGTAAATATACTTTTCCGAATAACTACAGTATCTTACTTTCAATTGGTTTTTTGGGTTTGATTATAGCAGCTTTCTCATTTTGGATGATTGATGAAGAACCTTCCACCATAAGTGAAGAAAGGCTAAAATTGATCAAGTTTTTAAAAAGGGTCCCCAGTTTATTAAAGAATGACCCGAAATTTCTAAAATTCGTTCTAATAGAAAACATGTCCAGTTTTAGTTTGATGGTGTTACCCTTTTATATCGTATATGCCAAAGATACCTTTAATTTGGCAAGTGAATATGTGGGTACCTTCCTCTTATTTCAGATTGTAGGGATGATAACATCCAATATTTTCTGGGGATATATTGGTGATAAAAAGGGCGCTCGTTATGTAGTTAGAGTTTGTATATTATTGGGTGGGATAATACCCATTTTAGCTCTAATAGCAGGACAGATGAACCCCGGTATCTATAAATATCTATTCTTTTTAGTCGGCTTTGTGATGAGCGGACGCAAAATTGGCTTTTTACCATATTTACTAGATATTGCCCCGGAAGATAAAAGAACAGTATATTTAGGTATTAGAGACAGTTTGAATATTTTAATTATCGTCTTACCTCTAGCGGGGGGAGTTTTAATTAACTTTTTAGGTTATACCTTAACATTTATCATAGTTTCGATTGTGATGTTGACTGCCTTTTTTACTGATAGAAAGGATGGTTGTATATTATTGCACTAATCTATAAGTTGTGTTAAGATAGAGGTGTGTCCAAATGAGAATGAATATCAATATACTTTCAGGAGATGATGTAATAGTGAAAGCTCAAATAGTTACTTTAGCCAGTCTAAAGGCTGGTGAAAGTGGAACGGTATATGATTTTAGAGGGGGAGAAAGATTACGTAAAAAGTTAGACTCCCTTGGAATAAGAAAAGGCAAAAATATTAAAAAAGTTAGTGATATGGTATTAAGAGGTCCAATTACAATTCAGATAAATAATAGTTCGCGGGTAGCCATCGGAAGAGGTATGGCAGAAAAGATCATGGTAAAGGTTGGTAATTAGGATGAAAATTATCTTAATGGGCAATCCTAATGTAGGCAAAAGTGTAATATTTTCTAGGTTAACCGGTACCAGTGTTACTTCTTCTAATTATGCCGGTACCACAGTTGAATATAAAAAAGGGTTATTTAAACATGATGGTAAGAACGTGGAATTGATAGACGCCCCCGGTACCTATACCTTAGATCCTACTAATAAGGCGGAAGAAGTTGCGGTAGAGATGTTAAAAGAAGGGGATGTAGTATTCAATATAGTTGATGCCACGAACTTAGAGCGAAACCTCAATTTAACTTTACAGCTCTTAGAACAGGATATACCGGTTGTGGTGCTTTTAAATATGTGGGATGAAACCCACCATAAGGGTATCAATATCGATTTAGAAAAACTAAGAGATGAACTCAAAGTTCCTGTGATTCCGACCGTAGCCACCACCGGCAACGGTCTTAAAAAAGCTTTAGATCATTTGGATTATAGAGAGGTTAAGGACTTTAAGAAAAGGACATCAGAAGAAAGATGGGTAGAGATCGGTCATATTATCAATGATGTCCAGCATATTGAACCTAAACACCACTCTACCAAAGAAATCATGGAAGAATATACCTTAAAACCCTGGACTGGTATTCCCATTGCGGTCCTGGTCTTATATCTAACCTTTATGGTGATAAGGTTTATAGGGGAAGGGTTAATTGATTACATAGCAAATCCTTTCTTTGAAGGGCCTTATCAGCGATTTTTAATGGAGGTCAGTCAGTTTTTAACGGAAGGTTCATTTTTACATGATCTGTTTATAGGTCAATTGGTAAATGGACAGATTGATTTTGAACAATCTTTCGGACTTTTAACTACCGGTATTTATATTCCGTTTGCAGCGGTATTACCATATATTATTTCTTTTTATTTTGTTTTAAGTATTTTAGAAGATTCCGGTTATCTGCCGAGATTAGCTGTATTGGTAGATAACGTAATGCATAAAGTTGGTTTGCACGGTTTTTCAATAATTCCTATGATTTTAGGGTTCGGCTGTAATGTGCCGGCCGCACTTGCCGCCCGGAACTTAGACAGCAAAAGAGAGCAGTTTATCGCCAGTACTTTAATGTCTATTTCGATACCCTGTATGGCACAGACTGCCATGATCATAGGTTTAGTAGGTGCTTTTGGCGGCATTTACGTATTTTTTGTCTTTGCTGCCCTGTTCATAGTCTGGATTATTGTAGGACTTTTATTAAATTATTTCCTACCGGGTTACAGCAGTGACCTACTAATTGAAATACCAACTCTCAGACTGCCTCTTTTTGATATAGTAATCAAAAAATTATGGATGAGGATTACTAATTTCTTAAAAGAAGCGATTCCTTTTGTATTAATGGGAGTATTAGCCGTTAATGCACTCTATGCGCTCGGTTTCTTTGATTTTTTAACTAGAGTTATTGGCCCGGCCTTTTCAGTCCTCTTTGGGCTGCCCAAAGATGTTATTTCAGCCCTGCTGATGGGCTTTTTAAGAAAAGATCTGGCGATGGGGATGTTAGCCCCACTTGATTTAACGGTAAAACAGCTGGTTATCTCAAGTACTATCTTAACCGTATATTTCCCTTGTGTGGCAACATTTATAGTTCTTTTTAGAGAATTAGGTTTAAGGAATATGTTAAAATCGGCCGGAGTTATGGTAGCAACTGCTGTTACGGTCGGTACTATATTAAATATTGGATTTAATTCCATTTATGATTCAGTTGTAACCACGATCTTAATATTTATAATCATCTTTATCTTATATAGATTGACGAGTAAAAAATATGAAAGGATTATGGAATGAGAAGGAGGATAAAAAAATGTATACAGTTAGTGAAGGAAAGATAAAATTAGAACACGGATCAATTAA
>DATGCJ010000158.1:0-2682 GCA_035312025.1 Halanaerobiales bacterium
TTCTTTCAATTCTTCTATACTGGCTTTTATCACCCAGTTTGGATAAAATCTCCCTTTATTAAAACCGGTAAGAAAAACAATATTAACATCAACAGCATCAGCTATTCTTTTTAAAGCTTTAGGAGATCTACCATAATCTATAGCTGTACCTTCTACTAAAGTATTTCCTCCTGCATTTTTAAACATTTTCAACTCCTCAATAGCCTTATCTTCATGAGGAAGTTCAAAATCTGGATCACCTTTCATTGCTATTTCAGGAGGATAACAGACTAAATGTTCATGAGTATAGGTAAAACCTAAATCTTTTGCATCTACCAGACCATTAATAGTTTGTATCTTTCCCATTATTTATTCTCCTTTCTTGCTCTTTTTAATAAACCTTCTTTATATCCTGAATCTTCCCGCCACTTTTTGGCATTTAAAGAATGAGCAGTTAAACTATCTTCAGGAAGTGAAGCCAAAAATAAAGTAGGTTCCAGAATAACTTCCGAATCAGCCAATTTAGCTCTCTCCTCTTTTGATAAATGAGAAAAGAAATTTGTGTTAACCTTTTCTGCTGGAAAAATTGTATTAACATTTACCTTTCCCTGATATTCTTCAGCTGCCACTTCCTTTAGACCTTCAAGGCCAAATTTAGTAGTACAGTAAGGTCCATCATTGGCCTTCCCATAACCTTTCTGGCCTAAAAGAGAAGTCATAATAATTAAATTCCCTTTACTTTCTTCCAAAAGTGGTAAAAAAGTTTTGATTGTAAAATAACTGCCATTTAAATTCACCTTCATGATCTTCTCCCAGGTTTCATTGGGCAGATCAACCAGAGAGTGGTGTTTTTGATCTGTCACTCCAGCATTAGCAATTAAAACATCAACTTTTCCCAAAGAATCAACTATATTAGAAGCAAAATCTTCCAGCTTCTTAATTTCAGTTACATCTACAGCCTGTAGATAAAAATTGCTCTGATCAGCATAAATTTCTACTAAATCATTTCTTAAATCCTCAAGAGCATCTTCACTCCGGGAACAGACTGCAATTTTGGCACCTTCCCGAGCTGCTCCCAGGGCGATTTCACGCCCTAATCCTTTGGTTCCACCTGTAATCACCACAACTTTATCCTTAAGATCAATCTTAATTTCCCCGGGCATCCTCAAGTGAACCCCCTTCTCCACTAAAGAGTTTTTTAACTTTTCCTAAATCAATTGAACCCATATAAAGAGTTACCATGGTAATAATAATGATACCTCTCATTACCAGTTTACCGGTTTCAGCTACTCCTAGAGAAGTCATTACACTTTCAATAACAGTAATAATCAAAGCACCAATTGCTGCTCCACCTACATTACCGATACCATTAAAAGTATTACCTCCGACAACTGAGGAAGCTATTGAATTTAACATATAGGAATCTCCACCAACATCAAAATTACCAATTCCAATATATCCAGAAAGTATTAAGCCCGCAATCACAGCCATCATCGCACTAAAGGCATAAATCATAATTAATCTATATGTTTTAGGTATACCGGCATATTCTGCTGCCACCGGATTGTTACCGATAAAATAAGCAGATCTTCCCCATTTAGTTTTCTGGAAATAATAGAGTACAGCTACAATTAAGAGAGCATAAACTATGATTGTTACTGGAATTCCCAGAAATCTCTCAGTACCAATATATCGTAAAATTGGTGAAACCCGACCTCGGGGAGCACCACCACTATAAAGTAAATAACCTCCTTTAACCATTGAAGACATGGCAAAAGTCATAACCATTGGTGGTATATTAGTAGTAGCAATCATAAACCCGTTCATTCCACCTATCAAAGCACCAATAAGCAAAAGTAATAAAACTACGGGGACAGTTCTTAAATTACGCCCTTTCATCATATCAGCAGAAATAATATTAGTCATGGTAATGATCTCACCTACTGAGAGATCTATCCCTCCGGTTAAAATAACTGCTGATTGTCCCATGGCAGTTATTCCCAGAGGAGCACTCTGTCTTACTACTTCTAATATATGATTTGGGCTAAGACTGCGTGGATTAAAAATTCCACTTATTGCAAATAAAACAACTACAACTAATAGCAATGATATAAAGACTTTTGCATTACGACTCATTGATTTATTTATTATTGGTAAATTCATTTCAGATCACCTCTTAACCCTTTCTCAGTGAACTATTAATAACAGCCAGTACTATAATTAAACCGGTCATCACATTTTGATAAAAAGGAGATACACCAATTAAATTTAAAATAATACTAACCAGACTCAAAATTAAAACACCGGCAAAAGTCCTTATAACTCCACCTTTACCACCACTAAAAGTAGTTCCCCCGATTAAAACAGCAGCAACTGAATAAAGGGTAAAGGTTGAACCACTAACCGGATCACCTGATCTCATCCGGGCCGCAAGAGCCAGACCGGCTATACCTGCTAATAAAGAACTGGCCATATAAACTTTTATTTTTACTTTATCAACATTAATCCCGGCTATTTTGGCCTTTTCTTCATCTCCACCAATAGCATAAACTCTCCGACCAAAACGGGTATGGTTTAAAATAAAATAAGTGAATAAAATTAATATGAAAAAATATATTATAGATAAGGGTACTATTCCACCTAATTCAGTTAACCAGGCATTAGTAAACATTCTCGGACAGAAACCACCTGGATGGGATAAAA
>DATGCJ010000159.1:0-2751 GCA_035312025.1 Halanaerobiales bacterium
AAATATCATACCAGGGGTGATGGTTACTATACAGAAAAGGTGAGTGCTTTATTAGAAGAAAAATTTTCTGTTTATAAGGTATTTATGACTACATCCGGGACCCATGCTCTAGAAATGTCCACTTCTTTAATCGATTTAAAATCAGGAGAGGAAGTTATTATGCCTTCTTTTACCTTCCCCTCAACTGCCAATGCTGTCTTAAAAAATGGCGGTATACCGGTCTTTGCGGATATCAAGCCCGATACTTTAAATATTGATCCTAAAGATATATTAGATAAGATAACTAACCAGACAAAAGCAATTATGCCCATTCATTATGCCGGTATTGCAGCTGACATGGAGAAGATAAAAGAGATAGCAGCCGAGTTTAACCTATATATAATTGAAGATGCAGCACAAGCGGTTAATTCCCAATACAAAGGTAATTACCTGGGTACAATTGGTGATTTTGGCTGTTTTAGCTTTCACAGTACAAAAAACTATATAAGCGGAGAAGGCGGCGCTTTATTGATCAATAAAGAGGAGGAAGAATTGGTCAAAAAAGCCGCTGTTCTTAGAGAAAAAGGTACTAACCGTTTTAGTTTTTTAAAGGGGGAAGTTGATAAATATACCTGGGTAGAAGAGGGTTCAAGCTATCTGCCATCAGATTTGTTGATGGCATTTTTATATGCCCAACTAGAAAAAATGGATCAAATAAAAAATATGAGAAAGAATATTTTTGATATATATCAAAACAAACTTAAAAATATAAATAATTATCATTTTGTGAATTCAATTACCAAAATACCTAAAGGACGTAAGATCAATTATAATTCTTTTTATATTATCTTTAATGATAAAAACATCAGAGATAAAATGATCGAGTTATTAAAAGAAAAAGGGATAACAGCTACTTTTCATTATATTCCTCTGCATATTTCTCGAATGGGAGATAAACTAGGGTATAAAAAAGGAAACTTACCAGTGACTGAAAAAACTGCAGATACTATACTACGTTTACCTCTTTATACTCAAATGAGCGAAAGAAAAGTAGATTATGTCATAAATAATATCAAAGAAATCTTTGAGGAGTTAAAATAATGCAGGAGACCATTTCAATTGTGATTCCGGTTTATAACAGCTATAATTCTTTGGAAGAACTTTATAATAAACTTACTAAAACTCTTGAAAAAAATTTTGATAATTATGAATTAATAATGGTTGATGATCATAGTCAGGATGAGAGTTTTAAAAAGTTAAAAGAACTTCATGAAAAAGATAATAGAATTAAGGTAATCAAGTTGGCTTATAACTTTGGACAACAGAATGCATTGATGTGCGGTTTTCATCATTCATCAGGAGATTATATCGTAACTATGGATGATGACCTACAGCATCTGCCGGAAGATGTAATTGAACTTTATCAAGAAATTAAAAAAGGTTATGATATTGTATATGGTATACCTGCTGAAAGACAGCATCTTTTTTATCGAAGAATTGGCTCCTATTTAACAGATAAAATATTTAATCTGATAACCAATAAAAGCAAAAATATTAGAGTCAGTAGTTTTAGAATACTAAAAAGAAGCTTATTAAATAAGGTAATAAAGGATAAGAGATCTTTTGTTTATCTTTCCGCTATCATTTTAGATTCAACTGATAATATCGGTAATATTTACATAGAACATGAAGACAGGAAACATGGAGATTCTAATTATAATTTCTTTAAGTTATTCAAATTATTTGCTAAATTATATATTTATTATTCTAATAATAAGTTACTTAGGATATTTAGAAAAACTAATCCTCAGTATATTATCGAAGAGAAAATGGGATTTACAAAGGAGTAAAAATAGATGAAGTTACTAATTTTAGGGGGAGGCAATGCCCAATTAAGTGCCATTAGAAAAGCAAAAGATATGGGACATGAAGTTATTATCTCCGATTATTTAGAAGATGCTCCTGGCATCAAACTAGCAGATCACCATGAACTTGTTAGTACTTTTGACGTGGAAGCCAATATCAAGGTAGGAAAAAAGTATAATATAGATGGTATAATGACAATCGGTACTGATCAACCTGTTTATACGGCTGCTGCTGTGGCGGAAGCTTTATCAATTCCTACCCTGTTAGACAAAGAAACAGCCAAAGCGGTGACCAATAAAAGAGTGATGAAAAGAAGGTTTAAGGAAAATAATATACCAACAGTCAATTATCAGTTAATAAAAAAAGATTTTGATTTCGAAGATATCAAAGAAATTAACTTCCCGGCTGTACTTAAACCACTCGACAGCCAGGGACAGCGGGGAGTATTTAAAATTAATTCGGTTGATAAAATAGATCAGTATTTCTCCAAGGTAGTGAAATATTCTAGGGAGTCTGAAATCTTATTAGAAGAGTATTATGATAGTGATGAAATCACAGTAAGTGGTTGGGTAGATAAAGGAAAGCTCCATATTTTATCCATTACTGACCGTGTTACTTATGAGCAGGATGTGAATATAGGGATCTGTACTGCCCATATGTTCCCTTCTAAGCATCTTGAAAAACACCACGATGAAGTAGAAGAGATTTCAAATAAAATTATTAAGGCTTTTAATATTAATAATGGGCCGATCTATTTTCAAATGCTAGTTGGAGAGGCAGGTATTAAAGTCAATGAAATTGCCTGTCGCATCGGGGGAGCTTATGAAGCAGACTTTATGCCCTTAATTACTGATGTAGATATATTAAAGATGGTTATTAACAGTTCTTTAGGTAAAAGTATTAATA
>DATGCJ010000160.1:0-6219 GCA_035312025.1 Halanaerobiales bacterium
TACTTTTATTAAGTCTTTTGTTTCTATCATATTAGGCATTATGGATCACCTCAATCGGATTTAGTTTAGCTGAATTACGGGCTGGGATTGAAGCTGCAATCATACCAGCTGCGGTTGCAATAGATATTGAGATTAAAATAAAGGTCGGATCAATTGTTATCGGGAACAGGGCATCTCCCGATTCTCCCCTTGCAAAAGTTACAAAAGCCTGACTTAAACCAACACCTGTTAAAGCACCCAGGATAGAACCGGTTAGACCAAGAATTGCCCCCTGGATAAGGAAGATAATACCGACTCTTTTTCGTTTAGTTCCCATCGCTTTTAAAATACCGATCTGTCTTGACTTCTGGACAACTGAAACTGCCAACACACTGGCAATTCCCAGAGTTACTGCAATGATTACAAAGACCTGTATTATCAAACTGGAAGAGGATTGACTCTGTAAAGCGGTTAAAAGAGATTCATTATTCCTCTGCCAACTTTCTGCATTAATATTAGCAAATCGGTTCATGATTTGGTCTGAAATAGCGTTAGCTGTAAAAACATCCTGGATCTGTACTTCAATATTGGAAATTTCATCACTAAAGTTAAGCAGGGTAGCTGCCCTTCTGATTGATAAAAAGATCCAGCTTGAATTTAGTTCTTTGGAACCAAGATCGAATATTCCACTGATAATAAATCTATCAGTAACTCCCCCGGAAGTATTAATTTTTAAAGTATCTCCCGGTTCTAATTCTAATTCATTTGCCAGTTCAGTACCGATTAAAATGTTATTGCCCCCGATATCGGTCTGTCCATTCACTATATTTTCCTCTATATTATATATTCCATCGGCTTTATTAATTTCTACTCCCCTAAGAACAACAGGAAGGTTCTTTTGACCCCGAACAGCAAAACCTGAACCGTCTATGGTAGGCGATACTGAGGTTATTTCATCAACATCATTTAGATAACCTTCTATTTCACGCCATCTGTTAATCCCACTTTGAGTACCGGCAAAAGTAATTATGCGGGAATATTTATCTTCATTAACCACTAACGGCCGAGGTCTTTGGTCCTCCGGTAATATTGTAATATGGGGTGAACTGCCCACAGTCTGATTGATTAAATCCTGCTGTAAGCCGCTGATTAAGGAGCCTAAGAATACCTGGACTGCTACTCCTATGATTATTCCTAAAAGTATTAAGATTGTCTGGGTTTTACCTGACTTTAAGAAACGCCAGGCAACTTTAAATTCAAACCACATCTAAATCACTCCTCAATCACTACAGTTTGGCCGTCAGTAATATTGTTTGGATCGAGTACTATATCCCCTTCTTTTACTCCCTCTGTTACAATTACTTGGCCATTATAATTTTTATCAACTTCGATTGACTGTCTTTGGGCAGTTTCACTGTTATATAAATATAAGTACTTTCCATTACTGTCTTCTAATACGTAATTTCTGGGGATCAATAATACATCTTCCTCTCGTTCGCTTATGATTTCAACTGAAACTGACATATTGGGTATTAATGTTTCATTTTCTTCCGTCGGTTTGAGATAGACATCGATTGTACCCCGATCAGAGTCAATACTGGGTGCGATTTCAAAAATTTCTACCTCATATCTGCTATTAGGAAATGCTTCCGGAGAAACATAACCTTTTTTACCTATGGAAAGTAAGTTTAATTCTTTTTCATCGGGACTTATTTCAATCTGTAGCTCTTCAGTTCCGATTTCAAATAGTGTTCTGCCCGGTTGTACGTATTCACCTTCATCTACCATCTTCTTTAGTATCACACCATCAATCGGTGCCTTAATATCATATTTATTTAAATTAACTAATGCCCTATTTAAAGCTGCTTTGGCTGAGTTTAAGTTGCCTTCTGCTACCTGATACTGTTTTTGGGCGGCCTGATAGGCAACTTCAGCTCTTTTTAATTCTTCCTCTGCTTCTTTAACCCGGTTGTTACGGGTTTTCTCCAATTCAACTAGCCTTTGTTCAAGTACCTTTTTCCGTGATTCCAAAACATTAACTGTATGCTGTTGTTGTTCTACTTTTATCTTTTCGATCGCATCGTTTTCGTAAAGATACTGCCTTCTTTCTAATTCACTGACAGCATTTTGAATTTCTAATTCAGCCTGGGCTATCTCTTCCTTTATGGATTCATCATTTAATTCAGTTGCGTTTTCTAATTTAGTTTCTGCTAGATCAATCTGTGCTTTAGATTCCTGGATTTGTGCTTCGGTTTGTTCTAAAGAAGCTTCAGCACTTTTAACCTGAGCTAAGGCCTGTTCATATTCAGCCTGGGCTATATCATTATCGAATTTAAGTAGTAAGTTTTCTTTTTTAACATGATCGCCTTCTTCAAAATTTATTGTCTTAACATTTTCCGCGATTGTAGAACTAATTTCAATTGTTTTATGAGGCTTTACAACCCCGGAAGCCCTTAAGGACTCAATTAGTTCTGTTCTTTGTACCGTAACATATTCTGTCATTTCCGGCTGATTAAGGTTTTGATTATAAAACCAACCCCCTGCTGCAGCTAATATAATTATGATCAATATAATATAGCTTTTTTTCATGATTACCCTCCTTGCAAATTTGATGAAAATAAATTACTAAAAAAATATATAAATTTGAAATTATTTATTATTTTCATCTTTTATTCATCTTTATTTACTATATTATATCACATAACGTGATTAATATATAAAATATATTACAATTTATGATAATTTTTTATCTTTTTTTTAGAAAAATAAAAAACTCCCGATTAAGGGAGTTTAATTTGTTCATAATTAGATTATATTTAAAATATTCTTAATTAATTTTTAATCGCGCAATTTATTCACTAACTCATCAGAACTAATGTTCTTATTTAAAATTCCAAGATAGTCATCTAATTTCTTCTTCTTATTTTGGTAGAGGGTAGAATGGGTCTTTTTATTAATAAAAAGATTTTTACTGATTTTTAATTTATTAAGTAGTATATTTTTGAAACTGATCTGGTTGTCATAATTAAGTTTTATTTGATTCACCCTTTTCTCCTCCCAACTTATTTTGTGAACAATTTTAAATTTTAACTTTAATTTCTATAATCATCAAACTTATTCATTACTTGATTCATTTGTTTTTTGTTTAATATTTTAGGTTCCCCCATAGCTTTTGTTCTGTAATATAATTCAGCTGTAAATTCTATCATAGTTGAAATCTCCAATGCTTCTTTTATATTATATCCTACTGTAATTAAGCCGTGGTTGGTCATTAAACAGGCTTTATATTCTTTCCCCATCGTTTTATAGACATTTTTAGCCAATTTTTTACTGCCGAAGGTAGCATACTTAGCACAGGGCACTTTATCACCAGAATAGGCTACTAAATAATGGACCGCCGGTATTTCTTGATTTAGACATGCTATAGTCGTTGAATAAATGGGATGGGTATGTATAATTGAGTTTATATCTTCTCTTTTTTGGTATAATAGGCGGTGTAGTTCTTTTTCTGAAGATGGTTTATGATCCCCTTCAACAATATTTTCCTCTAAATCTATTATCACGATATCTTTTAATTTAATTTCTTCATAAGGTATTCCAGAAGGTGAGATGGCAATTAAGCCTTCTTTTTGATTATAAATACTTAAATTACCGCCCGTACCTTTGGTTAATCCTTTTTCAATTAACTTTTTACCATATTCAGTTATTAACTGTCTTTCTTTATGTAATAACATGTGTACCATTCCTTTGAATTATTCTCACTTCACTTCTATCTTTAATAAACCGATCTGTTGTTTATTACGGGCAAACTCCTGAACTTTTTCTGAGAAAAAGTCGGCTGCCAGCCAGATTGCGTGGTAGTTAAGGAAGTTGTCTTTTATGAGGTCAATAAGTTCTTCTAGATTATCTTCTGTGACTTCTTTTACTAAAACATAAATATGGACCCGCTTAAAGATGAAAAATGTCTTCTTTTTGGTCCTTACACAATAAAGCTCATCCTTATATTCTAAATCTTGGGTTTTAGCCTTCCAGCCGTCGGTTGTTAAATTTTTGATTAATTCCTGTTCATGTTCTTTTAAAGTTTTAATTTTTTTTCACCTTCTTATCAAAAATATTATTATATAATTGCTTTATGGTTTATAGATAAAGGCCCAGGGTACTATGATCTCATGAAAAGTTTTTCCACCGTGTAGATAACGGGGCTCTTCATATTTCTCTTTCTGCTTAAAGTTATGGTTTATTTTATAGCCGTGATCGGAAAAGATTAGGATACCGCTTTTTGATTCAACCTTTTCTAAAAATGGTATGAGACGGTTTCTGGTCTGGAACTGTATTTCTTCGATAAAGCTAATATAATCTTCTTTGAAACTGTGTACTTTATTATCTATATAGGAAAACCTAATGATTTCTTCACATTTTTCTGTGTTATTATTAAGGGAATTCAATTTGTTTAATACCTTGTTTTGTTCTAGAATATTTATTTCTAAGCCGGCTTTGTTTAGAGCCTCTAATTGTGTTTCAGTATTAGTTGGATTGAGGGCAAACAAAGAATTTTCATCAATAATTCTTAAGGCAAGTTCCTCAGAGATCTGTTTTTTTATCAACTTCCAGAGGTCCCATCTCATCCCATCTAAGAGTAGACAGTAACCCTTGTTCACACTCATTTTCTTTATTAAAGAGGGATATTTATCCTTTAAGAGATAGATTAAGTTATTACCCATGAACCTTTCATAGTCTTCTCCCATGATATCTCGGCTGTCATGAAAGTTAGTAAATAGTTTCTGGTAATTATTAATGGTCTGTTTTACCTTTTTATATTTTATTGATTTAGGGATCCTATCCTCAATATTAGTTTGCTTGGATAGTCTATCTAATTTGAAGTAATTATACTCTAAATCAGCTAAGTGGTTTACATAGACATCTTTCCAGCCTTTGATATCATTTATGTTCTCTTTTGAATCGAGGTAACTAAAGCTTTTTTCTAATGACAGGTAATTAGCTATAACTGCGAGAGATGTTTTTTTGTATTCAGATAGTGGTCCCTGATTGATTTTTTCATTAATCTCTTCTACTTCTTTTTTTAATGCTTGCTTTTCTTGATAGTCCAGGTGGATATTTTCTATGATATTCACAAATTGAATTAAGATCTTATTGATCAATTTCTCAGATAATTTTTCTGATTTTATGGCCTCTATTACCTCTTTGATATTGGCCGGTGAGATAATATCCATTAATGGTCTGGATAGATCTAGATCATCAACCTTTTTAGAAATTTCTTTTTTAACATCAAGATTGGCTTGTTCAGTATAGAGGTCTTCATACATTTCTTGTAAGGAGGCTTCAATGCCTGTATTTCTCTTTAATTCCTCCATTAAGACCGTACTATTTTCAGGAATAATTTCGGTTATTAAATTATCCAGGGAATTATCTATTTTATAGATTTCCCGCCAGGCAACTACGGCAAAGAGTTTTATAAAGACATTAATATCGGTGTTTTGGATAAGTAGGTTTAGTTCGGGATAATTTTGGTTGATATAGTTTTTTAATACTTCTCCTTTTTCCTTAGACTCAGTTTGTTGTAATCTTTGGTCCAGGTTACCTTTAACCTTAATATAGGTTTTTTCTCCTACCCCACTGCTGCCTTCCAGCCAATCTTTGAATATCTCTCTAATCTGGGTGGGAGAAAAGCTCCTGTTTATCAAGTTCTCATAGAGGTCATCTAGATCTCTTTCTACCAGGGAAACATCACCGGATAAGGCAGTATTAATCCTTTTAATTACATTTCTATTTAAGATATCATCTAATTTATTATAGATATCTTCATCAATTTTAACATTGATCAGGTTTCTAATCGGACGAGCAAAGCGTTTATTGCCGGCCGCTTCCATATTATCAAGATAAACTGCGATTTTTTCTTTATATTCAAGTGTTTTTAACTTGTTGATATATTGTCTAACTCCGTTATCGATGATCTTTTGGATCTCTTTTTTGGATGGTAGATTAACTTTATCACCCAGTTGAAAGCCGCATTCACAGACTGGTACATCCTGTAGACGGGTATAAGTATTTCTGGTACACCTTTTACTTAAGGCCTGGGTGATTTTTCTTTTAACTTTAACTAAGTCATCTTTCACAGAGATCAGTTCAATATTTGATAGGGATTCCAGCAGCTTATAACCTCTTTTTTCTTTAATATTTTCAATCGGCTTAAACCGGTCTGATCCTTTCTGCTGGTTGTGT
>DATGCJ010000161.1:0-7836 GCA_035312025.1 Halanaerobiales bacterium
AGCCTTATTCCAGTTTTTAAGTAAGAAGTTCAACTTTTGTTGTTTGATTTTAGTTGGTTTATAGAGTTTTAGATGGTGTATGGTAATATAGTATTTATCAGACAACTTAATCACCTGCATTTGATTATAGTATTGATGTAAGTTTATACAAGAACTCATTTGTAAGTAGATTGTGTACTTTTGAATTGTATGTCAACTCTATATTAATTATATCTTATATAATTAGTATTATCAAGAAAATATAGAAAAAAATGGAAAGGAAGGTGAAGAACGTAGCAATTCCTCTCCACCTAAATCAAAGGCAAGATTTAGATGGAGTTTCCTTGCTACATTTTTAATGATGGAAGATAAACACACCCAAAAATATCAGATTACAAAAGTGCGTAAAAATGAACAAAAAAAGGTTGAAGATTTTATCATAAAAGAACAGCCCTTAACTATTTTTGTAAATGGTTATGAACTGGTCACCCTGATGACTTTACCTGATAAGATAAAAGAATTGACGGTTGGATTTTTAATCTCGGAAGGTATTTTAAAAGATATAACCGAAATAAAAGATCTGCAGTTATCCCATCAAAATACAATTATTAGACTAAAACTAGATAAAGAGATAGAAATAAGTCTTTTTAAAAAAAGGACCTTAACTTCGGGCTGTGGAAAGGGAGTTACCTTTAGTAATTTAAAAGATTGCGGAGCCCAGGCTATAGATAAAAATAATTTCAGTGTACTTTCTCAATCAATAAACTCTCTTATGACCGAAATGCAAAAAAAGGCGGAACTATTCGATAGGACAGGCGGCACTCATACCGCTGCCCTATCTGATGGAAATAAGTTATTATATGTTATTGAAGATATTGGACGCCATAATACAATTGATAAAATAATTGGAAAAGCTTATTTAGAAGATATCGATTTAAAGAATAAAGTAATACTAACCAGTGGACGCGTCTCTTCAGAAATAATTATAAAGGCTGTAAAACAGCAAATTCCTATTTTAATTTCGCGCTCTGCCCCGACCTCTGCTGCTGTAGAAATAGCAAGAGAAAAAGATATTACTCTTGTTGGCTTTACGAGAGGTGCTAGATATAATATTTATAATGACCTTAATAGAATTAAATACTGATATAGAAAATCCCGCCCTACTATGGACGGGATTTTTTTATTCTATATATTTTTTATTATTCTTCGTTTTCAAGTTCTTCTATTCTTTTTACTACATTGTCTAGCTCTCTCTTCATATCTTTTGCATATTCTTTGAGATCATCTATTTCATCTTCTTTATTGTATTCGCTTTGTTGAGGTTGTTGAGGATTATAGTTCGGTGCATAGTTAGGAGCATAGCCTCCTCTAGCGTATCCTGCATAATATCCTCGTCTCATACCGCGTCCTGGGCCAAAACCTCTTCTAAAGCCTCTGCCCATACCTGGGCCTGGTTTTGTGAATCCAGGAGAATCGTAACCATTACAATATCCTAATCCTCTACCTGTTCTTGGTCCTGCACCAGCTGGTCCTCTTCCATCTCCGCCTGGCATATCTATCACTCCTTTTTTAGAATTTAATCTTTATTATTTACTGTACTTATATTATAACGTAGTTATGAACATATGTCAATAACTATTTAAAAAAACACCCGGCTAAAAGCCGGATATATGATTTTTTAATGATGATGGTGGCCTGAGCCGTGGGATTTCCCGTGATCACAGATATCACTTTCTGTATCTAATTCATTATTTAAATATGCCTTAACACTATCTTCAACTTTTCCTCGGGCTCCGGTAACTACCTCAATGTCATTTTTATTGAATAGATCAAATGCTTTTCTACCCATTCCACCCGCTAAAACTATATCTACTTCAAGATCATGCAGGTAACGAGGTAAAAATCCTGGTTCATGGCCTGGATTATCAATTACTTTTGAATTTTTAATGTCACAACCGTCTACATCAAATATGGTATATTCGGGACATCTACCAAAATGTTGAGCAACATTTCCACCATTAGTAGGCACAGCTATTTTTTTCACTAAATATCACCTCAATTTTGACTGATTCTGTTTTGAATCTTTGTCCAAATTCCTTCTATTTCTTTACTTACCTTATTATCTTGCTCCTGTTCTACAATCAACTGAGCATTCCTAAGGCTATCAACCACATCGGAAGAATAAGAGATCTTGCCGACTAGTTCAATATCTTCTTCTTTTAGATACTCTTCTATCTCCCGGCTAATTTTTTCATTTATATCATATTTATTGATCACAGCCAGAGCCGGGATATTGAAATGTTGAATAACCTGAGCCACTCTTTTTAAGTCTGAAAATCCTGATTTAGATGGCTCTGTAACAAAAAGTACCAAATCAACACCGGTAATGGAAGAAATTACGGGACAACCAATTCCGGGCGACCCGTCAATTAAGAGAAGATCTTTATCTTGTTCTTCGGCAGTCTCTACTGCCTTTTCTCTTACTTCACTGACCAATTTACCTGAATTATCAGAGCCAATTTTTAAATTAGCATGAACCATAGGTCCAAATCTAGTAGTAGAATTATATATTTCCCCAGTATCTAAAAGTTTAAGGGAAAGTGCGTCCTCCGGACACATCGCTACACAGACCCCACAGCCTTCACATTTATATTCATCAATCTCATAATTTACGGGGTCTACTGCATTAAATCTACATACATCATAGCATACTCCACAATTCGTACATTTCTCTTGATCTTTTATAGCTAGTTTATTACTTTTAAATATACTGGAATTATTAACTTCAGGATTTAATAATAAGTGGAGGTTGGGAGCATCCACATCACAGTCTGCTAAGACTAGATCTTGGGCTAAATAGGCCAGATTAGCTACAACTGTGGTTTTGCCAGTTCCCCCTTTACCACTAATTACTGTAATTTTCTTCATTTAGACCACCTCTTATTTCATTGAATACTGATTTAAATTTATCTTTCCAATCTGGATATTCTATTACAAATGGTATTCCATCTGAATATAGGTGGGCAAATTCTCTTTTAAAGGGGATCTTAAGTAAAATATCAATCCCTTTTTCTGCACAGAAATCTTCAATGATATAATCACTGTCTTCTTCCGCTCTATTGATTATTACGCCATGCGGAATTTGCAGTTCATCCATCAGTTCACTGGCTATTTTCAAATCACTTAAACCAAAGGGAGTCGGTTCTGTCACTAAAATTCCATAATCACTGTCAACTACAGCCTCAATAGTAGGACAGGTCGTACCCGGTTGAGCATCTATTATTACATCTTTTTGTCGGTCGGCTTTTTCTTTTAAGGCCTCTATTACAGGTACAGAACTTTCTTCACCTATATTTAATTCTCCCTGCCAAAAATCTACATCATAATCCGTGTTAGCATGTTTTAAGACACCTAATACCCTATCAACTTCAGTAATCGCATCGACTGGACAAATTTTTTCACATCCACCACAACTATGGCAGATTTCAGGAAAGACTAATACTTCATCTAACATCATAGCAAGGGCATTATACTCACAAAAATCAACGCATTTACGGCAGGCTGTACATTTACTCTGGTTTATCTCAGGTACTTTCCTATATATTTTTTCTTCATTATCAAAATTGGGGTGCAGAAAATACTGAGAGTTAGGTTCCTCAACATCGGCATCTAAAAGCTGTATGTTGGGTAAAGACAACGCCATATTTACAGATACCGTTGTTTTGCCTGTACCACCTTTTCCGCTGAGGACAGTCAGCTTCAAACTGCTCACTTCCTGGGGGTTCCGTTGGGAGAGGTTAGCTGTGAGAGTGAACCCTCCTCGAAAGCTTCTACAGCCTGACGGATTGTACCATCTTTGATACTATACATTTCTATATTGCCTCTTGCTAAAGCAGTATAGGCTTTCGGACCAACACCACCTGATATTAAAGCTTCTACACCCCGGTCAGATATCAATTGAGCTGCACTTACACCAGCCCCGCCGGAAGCACGGGCTGCTTCATTTTTTACCAATTCAATTTCTTCAGTTTCAGTATCTACAATTGCAAAATAGGGAGAACGACCAAAATGGGGGTTTACATTACTTTCAAATCCATTATCATTCTCGGCTGTTACTGCTATTTTCATATGATCAACTCCTTGTTTATTTATCACTAATCGGTAATATTATACCACTGTAATGAACATATGTCAATTATTAGGCCTTATGTCCCCCAATGGTAGTTTTAATCCTTTCTTTGATACTGCCGGGCTTTGTACTGCGCCCGTAGTAAAGGGCCTGATAACCATATTTATCCTGCAGTTTATCCTTAACTTTCATCAGCTCTATTTCCCTGGCTCTATTGTCAAATATGTTAAGCTGCATATTTGCTTTATTAGAAAAATTACCGAGGCTTACCCTTACTTTGCGGACGGCCTGATCCCTATAATTTTCATTAAGCAAAACAACTGCTGTATCGAAAATAACGGTGGTAAGGTTAGTATGAGTATCTATAGTCCTTTGAACATGAAATCCGCCTTCTAACTCCTCTCGGCTGTAGACCAGTCCCAGGGAAATTGTCCTGCCGGTCAAATTGCGTTTGCGGGCCCTTTTACCCACTTCTTCGGCCAACTCAAAGATAACAGTTTTGATTTTTTCTATATCTTGATAATCACTGTAAAGGGTAATCCCTCTCCCCAAATTTTTTCTCTCATCCAGGTAATGTCCTTCTACTTTAGAAAGATCAACACCCCAGGCATGATAATAAAGTTGGGTGCCCATTACACCAAATTTATTTTCCAAATATTCAAGCGGCAGATGGGCAAGTTCACCTACCGTTTTCACACCTAACTTGTTAAAATGTTTTGCTAACCGACCGCCAATACCCCAGCACTTCTTTAAAGGTAAGGGCCAGAGCTTGTCCTCTACATCATCATAAGTCCATTCCACTAACCCCTTCTTTTTACCTTCATTATCCATGGCTACCTTAGCTAAAAACATATTGGGGCCTAAGGCCATACTGCAGTTTAAACCATACTTCTGCAGGAGATCTTTTTTAATCATACGGGCTACTTTCCATTTATCACCGAAGAGCCGTTCCGTACCATCCAGTTTAATCCAGGACTCGTCAATAGAATAAACATGAATAGCATTTAAAGGTACATAATTGTTAAAAAGTTCGGTTATTTCAAGAGAAATCTTTACATAAAGACCCATACGTGCTTCTACTAATTTTATCTTGGGGTCATCGGGAATTTGATAGAAACGGTCGGCGGTCTTTATACTGTATCTCTTTTTAAGGGCAGGTGAAGCGGCCAGCACAACTGAACCACTCCGCTTCTTATCTCCCAAAACTGCCAGAGGAGTTTCTACCGGGTCCAGACCGCGTGAAACTGCTTCTATACTTGCAAAAAAGGACTGCATGTCAACACATAAGATATTTTGGTGAGGTAAATTGTCATAATCTACAGGTTTCAATCTAACCACCTCGAACATATGTTTTATATTTCTGTTTGGTATATAAATATTATCATACATATGTTCGTTTTTCAACAAAAAAATAACCGGCTAACCAATATAGCCGGAAATTGCCATCAAACCGTGTATAGTTGCTAAAACACCGGTTATATAGGCAAGTCTGATATGATATTTTATAGGGATCCTTGTCCACCCTTTCCGGTTGGTCCTCGGAATTGCTGCTGTTACAAGCAGTAGTAAGTAAGTTATAATCCCCAGGTACATAATAACCGGGTAATTTCCTATATATGTGTATGCTAAATTATTCAACCACAGCATGATATTCCACCTCAGATTATTTTATATTTTTATAATTGAATATTGACAGATGTCCTATTACTGTGCCTAATTTTAAAACTGTTACTTGACATGTGATAGGCAAGAATCACTTTATATTCCTGGCCCGCTTCTAATTTGCGGTCCATATCATCACCACTGTCTAAAGGTATTACAAACTCGATAACTGTTCCCTCTTCACTTTCTGAGCCGGCGGCCTGGAGTATATTCCTTTCTTCATCTGCCCGATGTCCGGTATTGGAGACTCCAAAATGATCTTCAATACTTAAACTGCCTTCTTCATCCACATCCCCAATTATGATGTTAGCATTTCTCATCATAGTAGTAGGATTAAAACCTACCGCAGCCCAACCCAGGCCAACTGTTCTAACTCCAAAAACCAAGTTACCTTCTTTCACGGACCAGCCAATATCCATTTCCAATGCTTCTACATATAATGTATTATCATATTCCTCTGGCTTAAAGACTCCATCCACTTCTTGATAATTAACTTCCTGAGCTGCCAGGATAGAAGAAACACCCGTCAACAATAAAACAAGGATAAATATTGTACTCAAGGCTTTTTCCATCATTTCGCCCTCCTTCTCTACTCCTCGTAATATAATAATTGACCAAAAAGCAGAATTATCCTGCTTAACTTAAAAGACTTATATCGATAATATCTTGAAAAAAAATCTCCTTAGGGTTTTCGTATTTAAGAATTAATTTCTTTTGATAGGTATCATAATCCTTTAAGTATGTTTCTATATCTTTATATTCTTTATCGGCAAAATATGTGATTTTAACTTTGATATTTTTTTGCAGTGCTTCTTTTATCTTATAATCAAAGATCTCATAGATCTGTTCATCCAGTTCTGGCCTTTTCTTTTCATCTTCGCTTTCTTTAAGTTCTTCTAACTTTTTTCGATGTTCTACTAACATAAGAGAAGTCCACTTAATATTTCCCCTGTCATTGATATCCATTAACATCACCCCTTCTAATGCGAACATATGTTCTAATATTATTATAGCATTAGAAGTGAGCTTTGGCAATCTTAATTTTTAATTTGTAGTTCTTCTGTAGCCTCTTTTAGTTTTAGATTGAGGTTGTTTTTTCTTACTTGCCGTATTTTAAGACTGTTATCTCCACTCTGAATTCTTATTACCTTTCTTTTTAAAGTATAATCATATTTATTTGAATTATTTTTTATCATAATTTTATATCTACCCGGGGGAATTCTATCAAATTTAAGGGAAGAATGATCTTTATATTTTTGGATGAAATAATTATATTTATTCTGAAGTTTAACATATACTTTACCTTTTTCCTTAGATTGAATGGCCTTAAGATATTTGTTTTGGCTTTTCTCATTCTTTTTTATCTCAATTTGTAAACTTCCGTACTTTATTAACTTTAATTTTAAAGGTGCATTGTTATAATTCTCAATAAAATAAGGAAGATCTTTACTCATTACATATTGTTCACTGTATTCTCCTAAATCTAATACCTTGATTAATAAATCCTGCTTGGCTTTAACATAACAGTTAAATTTACCTTTATTGTCCGTTTTTACCTTCACTCCATTTATGCTTAAGATAACTCCCTTTGCCCTTTCACCCTGTCTGGTAATTACTCTGCCTTTCACTTCCTTACTTTTCCGCTCTGGCAGTTTTAAAGTAAAAGGAATTAATAACCCCATTTTAATATATTTATCAATCTTTTTCTCCGTTGGGTTGTAAATTACTTTTCCGCTTAAAGATATTTTTGGACCGGTTTTAAAATGATAATCTAATTCACCGGTTAGATTAATCTGATCTGTACCAAAGTTGTCTGCACTAATTCTAGCATTAATTTGGTTTCTTTTAAAAATTCTAGTTAACTTAAAAAATAATTTATTTTGTCCATTTAGGGCTTGTTTTTTTAATAAAAAACGGTAGTTTTTATTACTTAACTTGTATTGCAGCCCTTCAATACGATAATTTTTACTATTATCTTTTACTTTTAAAGTAACAATCTGATCAAAATTGTTCCAAATATTACTTTTTATTTTTGAAATTTTATACTTTTTGATAACTCTATTTTT
>DATGCJ010000162.1:0-6308 GCA_035312025.1 Halanaerobiales bacterium
AATTGAAGCCCGTATTATCGGCATGTTTATCATGGAAGATGAGAAAGGTAGAGATGAAAAAATCCTGGGAGTACCGGTCGGTGATCCGCGTTTTGACAATATAGAATCAATAGATGACCTGGAATCACATATCTTAAAAGAGTTCCAGCATTTCTTTGAAGTATACAAAGACTTAGAAGAGAAGAAAGTTAGTATAGAGGGCTGGGCAGATATTAAAGAAGCGGTAGCAGTAATTAAAAAAGCAAAAGAGAATTATCAAAAATAAAACAGAGGTGGTAATCAATGAAAGTGATCGGTATTTTAGGAAGTCCTGTTAAAAGAGGTACTAATAGTCTCCTGCAAAATGCTTTAGAAGCTCTTGCAGCCGAAGGTGTAGAAACAGAACTACTACATATAACGGACTATGATTTACAGTTCTGTCAGGGCTGTAATACCTGTCTAAGAGAAGGCAGATGTGTGCTTGAAGATGATCTGACAAAAATTGGTGATAAGTTAATTGAAGCAGATGGAATAATTATGGCTTCTCCCTCTTATTTTGGTTCACCTACTGCCCAACTTAAAAATTTAATGGACCGCAGCCGTTATCTCAAGATGCAGGACCATAAGTTGAAAGACAAACTATTAGGAGTAATCTCTTCTTCCGGTCTTAATCAGGGCGGGGGACAGAGTACAATTGAAGATATTAACCGTTTCGGCTTAACACACGGGATGCTTATCATCGGACCAGCTGCTACACCCCAGACCGATGCTAACATGGTGGTCGGTACTTCGGAAACAGAAGAAGGCTGGCAGCGGGTCAAGGATGATAAAAAGGCAGTCAAACTTGCCAAAAATCTTGGTAGTAGAATGGCAGACACGTTAGATCAGTTAAATAAATAACCCAAAGATTTAAGTCCCTGCTGAAGCCAGCAGGGATATTTTTATATCTTGCTAAAAATATGTAATAATACTTTAAATTTATTAAGAAGTAAGATAGAATATATTATAAAGAGTTGTGAAATAATTAACTTATGTAAAGATTAAGTTAAAAATAGTAAAATGATATTGATAGGACTGAAATTAATGAAAATCAGAGAAATAAAGGCTAAAAAGCCCCTATACAAACATAAAAAGAAGGGACTTCCCTATGATTATGATTTAAATATATATCGGGGCTGTTCACACGGCTGTATCTATTGTTATGGCAGAAAAAGCCATAGATATTTAGGTTCTAGTAGTTTTGATACAGAAATATTTGTAAAAACAAATATTGCTGAACAGTTGGATGAATTTTTAACCAATAATGATTTAAAAGATAGTATAATTAATTTAGGAGGAGTTTGTGACAGTTATCAGGAATTAGAACAAGAATATCGATTAATGCCGAAGGTATTGAAAGTATTAATTAAACATGAGCAGCCTATCATAATTACCACAAAATCTGACCTGATAATAAGGGATTTGGATTTAATTGAAGAACTATCTAATAAGGCAGAATATGTTAATATTGCTTTAACAATAACCAATACAAAAGATGAGATTACAGCTAAGTTAGAACCAAATACAAGTAGGCCGGCCGCCAGGTTTAAAGCTCTTAAAAGATTAAAGGATAAGGCTATGTATACTGCCTTGCATTTCATGCCGATTTTGCCCTATTTTTCAGATGATAAAGCTAGTTTGGAGCAGATAACTCGCTGGGCAGCAGAAGCAGATGTGGACTACATGTTAAGCGGTATGCCCTATCTAACTAAAAATATTAAACCGAGATATTATAATTTTTTAAAAGAAAAATATCCTTATTATTTAAGAGAATACCAAAAGTTATATAATCGCGGTGGAGCCGATAAAAAATATAAAGCGAAAGTACATAATTATTTGGCTGAAATGAGGAAAAAATATAATGTGAACAATAGTTATGTAAAGTTTCTGCCTAAAAATAGGAATAGGTGATTAAATGCAAAAAACTAAAAACAATTTAATTAACTTCTTTATTATTACTATCTTTTTATCTTGGTTTTTTTGGATCTTATCTATTTTAATCAATCGAAATATAATTAGTATTGGAGTTAATACAAATATTTTACATATTCTAGGGGCTTTTATCCCTTCTCTAATAGGTATATATTTTATTTATAGAAAAAACAATAAAAAAAGTGTTATAGAATTTTTAAAAAAAGGTATTGATTATAAATTCGATTTAAAATATTATCTATATCTATTTATTTTCCCCTTAATATTATTAATATCTTATCTCATTTCTGGTTTGTTTTTAGAGTTAAATCTGGAAGATAGCTTACTCAATGAACCTAAGATGATTCCGATTGCTTTTGTATATATATTAATTTTAGGCGGTCCTCTTGGAGAAGAGTACGGCTGGCGCGGTTTTGCTTTGCCAAGACTGAATATGATTTTTAAGCCGCTTTATTCAAGTATTATATTAGGATTTATCTGGTCAATCTGGCATCTTCCGTTATTTTTCATGGAAGGTAGTACTCAGCAGGGTATTAACTATTTTGGCTATACTATCTTTACCATATTGATTGCAATTATCTTTACGATATTATTTATTAGAACGGGGGGCAGTATTTTTTCAGCTATTTTGTTCCATACAATGGTTAATCTAGGCTGGGGAATTTTCCCTGTATTTTATAATCTTTCTATAAGTATAGTTGTACTTGTTTTATTGTCCATTGTAACAATATTTTTAGTCTATAATAACAGGGAAATCATGGTCTAAACTAAATTAATATAATAGGGGTGATAAAAATGGTGTATTCTACAAGAAAAATAGATAATGAATTTGTAACAGAAAAAAGAATTGAAGTAGGCGAAATTCCCTGTTTGCAATTTTATCCTGATAATTCAAGGGAAAAGTTACCTACTATCATATATTACCACGGCTGGTCTTCTAATAAAGAGTTTCAGAGATTTAAAGCAAATGTCATGGCTTCTTATGGATATCAAGTAATAGTACCTGATTCAATCCATCATGGGGAGAGAAATCCCATCAAACATGAAGAGGAAGGCATGTTAGAAAAGTACTTACTTAAGACAATTGTAACTTCTATTGAAGAAGCTCCGGTTTTAATTAATTATGTAAAAGAAATAGATAGAACAGATAAAGATAGAATGGGAGTCATGGGTACATCTATGGGCGGCTTTATTTCATCCGGCATATTTGCACAGCAGCAGATACTTAAGACCTTAGTAGTACTAAATGGAGCCTGTGCCTGGCATAAACTGGAAGCCTTTGATCAACAGGAGCATACTGATGAATACTGGAACTATCGGAATGAATTGGTTAAGTATAACCCGGCGGACCATCTAGACCTTTTTAATGAAAGACCGGTTCTTTTACTACACGGAGACAGTGATACTTCAGTTCCAATTGAAGGTCAAAGGTATTTTTATCAAAAGGCAGTAGAACATTATGACAATAAAAACAGGATCGAGTTAGTAGAAGTCCCTAGGATGGACCACTATATAAGTACCGGCATGTGGGAAAATGCAATTGCTTTTAATGAAGATTATTTAAAATGATAAGGAGAGGATTCTTTTATGCCAGCTAATGGTATTGCTACCGGTATAATTAATTTAATATTATTCCTAATAGTTGTAATAGCTAGGCGTTTAATCTCAAAAGAAGGAATAAATACATTTTTAATAAGTCGACCGCGAAAAAGATGGAAGCTATTTTGGGAAGGCTGTCTAATTGGATTTATCCTGATTTTAGTATACGTTTTTTTAACAGTATTACTCGGAGTAGGAGAGTTAAGTTTTAGTTTAAACCTTACTTCAGATTTTATATTTATATTTTTATCCTATTTATTCGGTTTTGCCGCTGTTTCCTTATTTGAAGAATCACTATTTAGAGACTATATATTACTCAAATTTAAAAATAAATTTTCTGCCTCAGAAGCAGTTTTTATATCTTCCTTACTGTTTGGATTAATTCATATAATAAGCTATATCACGGTCGGTTCGATTGCAATTTTAGGGCTATTAAACGCTTTTTTAATTGGAGTACTGCTATCGATAATCGTGATAGCAACTCATTCCATACTCTGGCCTCTAGGCTTTCATATGGTTTGGAATTTAACCCAAACAATCTTTTTAATCGAAAGGTCTAGCGGGATTAATTTAAGGATAGATAAGGGTATCTTGGCGGGAGCTGATATGGTCCCAGAAGCCGGAATAATTGTGACACTTGTTTTGATCATATTAGCGGTCTATATGCTTAATAGATTCGACTGTGCCCATATTATGCCGAAGTCAATAGGAAAGGGCTGAGAGGCTTAGATGATAATAACCAGGTATGGTTATCAAATTAATTTTTATTTTTAAAAAGTAGATTTTTTAAGGAATAATTAAGATGAAAACCGGGGCTATTTGCTTAAAATTAAAGGGGGTATTAAGATTGACCGAAAAAGATAAGATGTTAAACGGTGAGTTCTATGATCCCATGGATACTGAGCTGGTAACGGATAGAATGGAAGCCCGTAAACTATTATATAGCTTTAATAATTCAAAACCTTCGGACGGTATCCGTAGAAAAGAGACCATAAAACAACTTTTTGGAAAAACAGGCTCAAGATTATTTATTGAACCCCCGTTCCAATGTGATTACGGATATAATATTGAAGTAGGAGAAAACTTCTATGCTAACTTTGACTGTGTAATACTTGACGTAAATAAAGTGGTCATGGGTGATGATGTCCAGTTAGGACCGGGTGTACATATATACACAGCAGTCCATCCTACTGATCCTGAAGAAAGAATGTCAAAAACCGAATATGGTGAAGAGATAGAAATTGGTAATAATGTCTGGATTGGGGGAGGCGCCATCATCTGTCCGAGAGTTAAAATCGGTTCGAATACTACTATTGGAGCTGGAAGTGTAGTAACAAAAGATATTCCGGAAAATGTTCTGGCGGTAGGTAATCCCTGTAAAGTTATTAAAAAATTTGATTAGGAGCATAAAGCATGAGTGAAAAAGAAGTTATAGAACTTTCTGATAAGGTATATACAAGAAAAATATTAGGAAATGAGTTTAAAAAGATTGGTTTAAAACCGGGGATGAATGTATTGGTTCATTCTTCCCTTAGTAAGATAGGTTGGGTGACCGGGGGAGCGGTTTCGGTCATACAGGCTTTAATGGATGTGATAACCAAGGAGGGCAATATTGTAATGCCGGCCCATTCCGGAGATTACTCAGATCCCACGAATTGGTCTAATCCTCCGGTACCAGAGGCATGGATAGATGATATTAAGGAAAATATGCCCGCTTTTAGAAAAGCAGTAACTCCGACCAGAGGGATCGGTATTATACCTGAAATCTTTAGGAGTTTTCCGGATGTAAAGAGGAGTTACCACCCCTGTTTCTCTTTTACTGCCTGGGGTAAAGATTCAGATTATATAACCAAAGACCATAGCCTGGACTATGGTTTGGGAGAAGATTCCCCTTTAGGCAAGTTTTACGAACTGGCTGGATATATATTATTGATAGGAGTAAACCACGATAGAAATACCTCCTTTCATTTATCTGAAATAAGGTCAGGTGTGAGAGGCGAATTTAATAATGAAGGCCCAATCCTTGTTAACGGTGAAAGGGTCTGGCAGAAATTCAAAGATATTGAGTTTGATTCAGACGTATTCAATAAAATTGGAGAAGCTTATGAAGACCAAAGGGATATTAAAACAGGAAAAATTGGGTTGGCACCATCTAAGTTATTTAACCAGCGGGAGGCAGTTGATTTTGCAGAAAAATGGCTAATAGAAAATAATTAAGTAATACTATAGAGGAGGTAGCAGGAGATGGCGGTTAAAAAAATATATCAATTAGGTAGTGAAGTACTTAGAAAAAAATCTAAAGAGGTAGAGAACTTTGATGAAGAACTAAAAGACAAAGTACAGGATTTAAAAGATACCTTATTGAACTTTCAAAAAGAATATGGAATAGGGCGGGCGATAGCAGCTCCGCAGATTGGTTACCATCAAAAAATCGTGTATTATAATAAAGGTGATGAAAAATTACTTATGGTTAACCCCGAAATCATCGAAAAAAGCGAAGAACAGTTTTCAGTCTGGGACAGCTGTTTTAGTTTTAGAGTGGCTTTTTTTGTTAAAATTAAGAGAGCCAAAAAGATAAAAGTCAAGTATCAGGATATAAACGGCAAAGAATATATTGAAGATTTCATTTGGGATCTATCAGAACTTTTCCAGCATGAAATAGACCACTTGCACGGTATTTTAGCTACAGACCATCTGGAAGATAATAAAAATATCATAATGAGGGAAATCTGGGAAGAAAAGTATAGATAGGGAGGTTC
>DATGCJ010000163.1:0-2898 GCA_035312025.1 Halanaerobiales bacterium
TCATCTACTTTAGAGAAACTGCGAATGGTCATCCTTGCTTTGATAACAAAAAAGCCATAAAACTTCTTGAAATGATCAAAGAATGCAAGGTCCCCACCTTCGCAAAGAGCTTCCACAATCACTTCAATAAATGTTTTATGGTACTTTAATTTTACCATAGAAGTGATCTTTTGGGAAGTATTTTTTAAAACACATTTTCTTTCACTAGATAAGGGCTTAATCTTAAAAGTATAATGTTATTATCAAAAATATACCCTTTTTAGCCTAAATATTTAAGGCTAAACTCCCAAAGGAGGTGCAATTTAATGACTGATAATGACAGAGAGAAGATAGCCCTGTTTCGTTTTGCCCTCATATCACCTATCCTGAGCGGGCAGGTTCAAAACCAAAAGGAATATCTATCAGAAATTACAGCCAAAACCCACAATGTCCCCTATTATGGTCCTAAAGAATATGTACCCAAGACCATCCAATGCTGGCTTAGGGATTATCGCCGGGGCGGATTTGATGCATTTGATGCACTAAAGCCTAAAAGACGTTCTGATTACGGCCGCAGCCGTAAGGTCTATCCCAAACTTAAGGAAAAACTGGTTACTTTAAGAAAAGAAAAGCCTGATATTTCGGTTTCTCTTTTCTACGACCAACTGCTTACTCATAAAGTGATTAAACCTTCTGATGTATCCTACTCCACCATCTATCGGATATTCAAAAGAGAAGGTCTGCTGACTAATACTCCTCGTAAAGAAGCACATAGGCTTCGCTTTGCCCATCCTGATGTCAATGCCATGTGGCAGGGCGATTTTATGGTCGGCCCTTACCTTAAGATCGGTAAAAAGAAGGTTAAAACCCATCTTTTTGCTTTTATCGATGACTGCTCGAGAATAATTCCTTATGCTATGTTTTTACCCACCGAAAGATTCTCTTCTATTAGCAAAGTATTCTCAGAAGCAATTCTAAGAAGAGGCTTACCGCAGCTGCTCTATGTCGATAACGGGAAAATTTACCGGTCGGGTATGCTTCAGTTTGCCTGCGCATCACTCGGTATTACTTTGGTCCACACTAAGCCCTATGACTCAGCTGCCAAAGGGAAGGTGGAAAGGTTCTTCCTTACCGTCAGGAAGAGGTTTATCCCTCTTCTTATTGAAAAAGAACTTTCTTCATTTGAGTATTTAAACGAGCGTTTTTCAACTGGCTGGAAAAAGATTACCATCGTAAGATCCATTCTGCCCTTGGGATTACCCCCATGGAAAAGTACATGTCACAAATCGATAAGGTTAAAATGGTCGATGACCCCAAAACCCTTAAAAACATCTTCTTTAAGCGGGTTAAACGAAAGGTAAAACACGATAGAACTATTTCTCTTAACAACATTTTCTATGAAGTACCCCCCACCTTGATCGGCAAAAGGATTGAGGTTCGTTTTGACCCTGAAACCTTTGACCAGGTTCTCATCTATCAAGAAGGAAAGATGATTGGCCGAGCTAAAAAGGTTATCTTTGCTGATAATGCCCGGATTAAAAGAAAAGGCAATATCTCTTTTAAAAATATCATAAAAGAAGGTGACAACTGATGTTTAAAGTCTTTTATTCGCTTTCTAAGCGTCCTTTTGTTAAAGAAATTGCACCCAACGATCTTTTTATGTCCGATAATTTTAAGGAAGTTAAGGCCCGTCTTGATTACCTTAAAAACACACGTGGTATCGGGGTGGTAGTCGGTGAGCCCGGATGTGGTAAAACCACCGCCTTAAGATTTTTTGCTCATTCTCTTAACCCATCACTTTTTAAAATTATCTATTTCCCACTTTCTACCGGTACGGTCATGGATTTCTACAAGGGTTTAGCCTCCGGTTTAGGTGAAAAGCCTAAAACCCGCAAGGTTGATCTCTTTCAGCAGATCCAACAGGCTGTTACAAATTTCTATCAGGAGCAGAAGATTACACCGGTCTTTATCCTAGATGAGATGCAGCTGGCTGCCAACCGCTTTTTAAGTGACCTCAGTATCTTATTTAATTTTTCTATGGATTCACAAAATCCTTTTCTTTTAATTATGTCAGGACTTCCTTATTTCATGGATAAGCTTTCTTTAAATCAAAACCAGTCCCTTACCCAAAGAATCGTAATGAGGTATTATCTTGAATCTCTAAGCAAGGAAGAAATCGCCGAGTATATCAACCACCAGCTCAAGCTAGCAGGAGCAAATCATCCTATCTTTACTCCACAGGCTATCGAAGCTATTTCACTCCGTTCCCGCGGATTACCTCGCTTGGTTAACAATCTGGCCTTAAATTCACTCCTTATGGGTTATCAGCTTAAGGCTGATAACATCAATGAAGAAATCGTCTCTAAGGCCTGTGAGGAGGCCGGCTTATGACAGATCAAAAAGCGGTTTTACGTTATTACTTTGACACTGGTTGGATGGTTGTTAACAATGATCTCTTTATTAAATTAATCCATGAAAACATCCGGGATTTTGATATATTGTTAGATGATGATTATCAAACCTCCCGATATTTTTTCAATAGCTATGGTGAGCTTTGTGTTATTATCGAAAACCAGGAGTTTGCTTTAAGCAAAACCACAGGTTATGATATTGAGTTCTAATTCGGGGGCGTCTCTAATTTTAGAGATGCCTCTTTGCTAATTTATTTTGACAAATATTTCAGATTTTCTATTTTATTTTGATTAATTTTCACATTACAGGGTAATATTTGTCCTAATTTAAAGTGATGAATTTTGGAATTTTAATTTGAAAATTCACATTATATGTTTTATGTTTTAAGATTCTTCCCTTTTAAAAGGGAAGAAATTTTTTGAACTTGTACCTTCTATATTTTATTAAGTTGGACATACTTGGTTTTCAAAATAATAATTCGCTGTTTTAAAGTTGAACATCTTCCTG
>DATGCJ010000164.1:0-2702 GCA_035312025.1 Halanaerobiales bacterium
AGTGTCTACACAGGTTCGGTCGCATCACCCTGGATACTGATGTCAGCTGCGCCTAGTTCTTTAATTGATTCACAGCTAGAGTCACTGTGGCCCATTCCCATCACAGTTCCGGTTACTCCCGCTCTTTTTTTAGCTTCATGCAAACAGAGTAAGCCGGACTTTCCGCCGGCTCCAATAATTAAAACATTATCACCCGGTCTTACTAATTTAGCGGTCTGAGCAGCTGCTCCAGCTACATCTAATACCGCTAAAGCCAGAGTGTCTTTCATATCAGCCGGTAGTTTAGCATAGATACCACTTTCAAAAAGAACCGCCTGGGCCTCTACTTCAACCTGGTCGATATCTTTATGCACCTTTTTAATTTTTTCTATTTTCAGGGGAGTTAAAGAAAGTGAAACTAAAGTAGCGATTCTATCTCCCACTTTAAGATCTCTATCCTTTAACTTTTCTCCAATCTCAGCTACTTTACCAATTAACATCCCGCCGGAACCAGTCACAGGATTATGATGCTTACCTCTTTTATTCACTATCTCATTCATCTTTTCCTTTATTTTTTCTTCATCTTCTCCGACTTCATCTTTAATCTGGGTGAAACTGGCTGAATCTATATTTAATATCTCTACATCGATTAAAATTTCATTATCATATATTTCCATTGTGTTATCTATTCTTTCAGCCGGTTGGGGCAAAACTCCTTTTGGTGCTATTACCCTATGTAGTCCGTATTTATTTCCTTTTTTCATTTTTTTATTACCTCCTAGTAATCATCTATATTCGGGATTGGGATTATCAAACCTATCTCCTTCATCCCATTTTGTTCTCTGGTTACCATAAGCTGGTATACCATCATTATCTTTTAGCATCTTGGCCATATGCATCAAATTCCAGGTCATGAAGGTTGTATTACGGTTGGTAAATTCATTTTCAGGGCCGCCGGAACCCTCATCTAAATAGGACGGTCCGGGACCGATCTCACCAATCCAGCCCGCATCGGACTGGGGTGGAATTACATAGCCTAAATGCTGGAGTGAGTAAAGGATGTTCATCGCGCAGTGTTTTACACCATCCTCATTACCCGTGATTATAGTGCCACCAACTCTTCCATAATATATGTATTGGCCCTCATCATTAACTTGGCCCGAATAACTATATAACCTTTCAATTACTCTACTACAGACCGAAGATTTTGAACCGAGCCAGATCGGGGTGCCCAGTACTAAAATATCAGAAGCTAAAACTTTCTTCTGGATGGCCGGCCAATCATCCTTATCCCAGTTTTTGTCGGTCATATCAGGATAAACACCGGTTGCAATATCATAATCAACTGCCCTGATTACCTCAACATCTACATTATGTTTTTCCATGATATGTTTAGAAACATCTATTAAACCTCTCGTATGTGATTGACGGGGTGATTTCTTTAAAGTACAGTTGATAAAAAGTGCACTTAGATCTTCAAAATTATACTTAATAATCTCCACCTCCGATTAATTTATCTCTAAAATCTTCCTTGCTTCTTGAGGACTGGCTATTTCCCGACCATATTCCTTAGCTAAACGCACAACTCTTTTCACTAATTGAGCATTACTTTCAGCCAACTCACCTTTCTTGTAATAAATATTGTCTTCAAAACCAACTCTTACATGCCCACCCATGATAATTGTATGGTAGGCTAATTCTAACTGATATCGGCCGACTCCAGCCACGGTCCAGGTCGCTTCTTCTGGTAAGTGCTCAACCATAAATAGCAAGTTCTTAACAGAAGCAGGCATGGCTCCGGGTACACCTAAGACCAGATCGAAATGTAGGTGTTTTTTTAATAGGCCTTCTTTTTTTAACCTGAGACCATTATAGATATGCCCCACTTCAAAACATTCTAATTCCGGTAAAACATCATATTTATCCATCTCATCCGCAAAACTTCTCATCAAGGGTAGATCATTCACAAATATATCGTCACCAAAGTTAGTGGTACCGCAGTCTAACGTTGCCATCTCAGGCTTTAGATAAACTGGTTGAATTCTCTCCTGCCAGGTCATACCGGCCGCTCCTCCGGTCGAGGGTTGAATGATAGCCTTAACTCCTTTTTCTTCCATCTTATCAATCGCCTTTTTAAAGACTTCTTTAGATTGAGTGGGGTTGCCATCTTCATCTCTCACGTGGAGATGAATAATCGATGCTCCCGCTTGTTCTGCTTTTAAGGCTTCTTCGGCTAATTCCTCTGACGTAATCGGTAAATTGGGGTTATCTTCTTTGGTAACCTCGGCCCCACAAATAGCGGCGGTAATAATTAATTTATTCATGGTTATTATCTCTGCCTTTCTTTTGGTACCACACAGGTACCACTTGCTTTACAGACCAATACTGGATCATCTAAAACTTCACAGGCAGAATCAAATTCTGCCTCCTCAACTGGTGCTATTACTTTATGAGCCTCAAACTCCATTTTACGGGAAGTATTACCTTTCTTAACTATTTTACCTTTAGCCTCAATAAAATCACCGGCATAAACAGGTGCCGTAAATTCAACATCATCATAAGATAAAAAGAGCCCTTCATCACCGTCACTTCTAATTAATAACTCAGTTGCAACATCACCAAAGAGTTCTAACATCTTGGCACCATCGACTAAATTGCCGGCATAATGGGCATCATTTGTACTCATTCTCATTCTTATCATTACTTCTGTTTCCAATCTTTCC
>DATGCJ010000165.1:0-8948 GCA_035312025.1 Halanaerobiales bacterium
GCAGATTTAGAATTTGAAGAAGTCTGTAAACTGATGAGTGATATTGGTTATGATGGTTTGGAAATTGCCTGCTGGGGGGACCATATGGATGTCAAAAAAGCAGCTGAAGATATGAAATATGTAAAAAGCAAAAAGGAACTGCTCAAAAAATATGACCTTGAATGTCATGCCCTGGGGGCCCATTTGGCCGGACAGTGTGTAGGTGCATTATATGATCCTCGCTTAGATAACTTCGTACCAGATAAAGTAAAAGGTGAACCTGAAGCGATCAGGGAGTGGGCGATTCAGGAGATGAAATATACCGCCCAGGCTGCTAAAAACATGGGAGTAAAAGTAGTAAATGGTTTTACTGGATCTCCGATTTGGAAGTATTTCTATTCTTTCCCTCAGACTACAGAGGAAATGGTAGAAGATGCTTTTGATGAAATTGTTGAACTATGGTCTCCAATATTTGATGTATTTGATGAAAATGGGGTTAGGTTTGCCCTTGAGGTCCATCCGACAGAAATTGCTTATGATTACTATACAACTCAAAGATTATTTAAAGCTTTTGATAATAGAAAAACCCTGGGAATTAATTTTGATCCCAGTCATTTAATCTGGCAGGGTGTAACTCCCCATATATTAATAAGAGATTTTCCCGAAAAAATATATCACGTTCATATGAAAGATGCTGCTGTAAATTTAGATGGTAAAGCCGGAATTTTAGGTTCACATCTTACCTTTGGCGATACAAGAAGGGGCTGGAACTTTCGGTCACTCGGACATGGAGACGTTAATTTTGAAGATATCATCAGGGAGTTAAATAATATTGGGTATACCGGACCGCTTTCTGTAGAATGGGAAGACTCCGGTATGGATAGAATATATGGGGCTACTGAAGCCCTGGATTTTGTAAGAAATGTTGACTTCAAACCTAATGAAGCGGCCTTTGATGATGCTATGAAAGGATAATTTTAATAAGATTATTAATAATTATGGCAGGAAGTAGGTGATTAAATTGAATGAAGTATTGGTCAAAACAAAAAATATAGCTAAAGAATTTTCGGGCGTGAGAGTGCTTGATGATATTAATATCGAAATAAAGAAAGGAGAAATCTTCGGTATTATAGGAGAAAATGGGGCCGGCAAGTCCACCTTTATCAAGATATTAAATGGTATTTATGAACAGACCGAAGGCCAAGTATTCTTTGAAGGTAAAGAGGTGGACATGGATGTTCAGAAGGCGAAAAAGATTGGTATTAACACCATTCCCCAGGAATTTAACTTAATTAATGACCTAAATGTTTATGAAAATATATTTTTAGGAAAAGAGTATCAAAAAAATAAATTTCTTCTAGACAAGGATAAAATGAGAGAAGAAACTAATCGGTTTTTAAAGAGATTGGATACAGAAATTGACCCTAATGAGAAGATCAGTAATTTAAGTGTGGCAGAAAAACAGATGGTGGAAATAGCCAAAGCTATTGCCTATAATTCCAAGTTACTGATCATGGATGAACCGACCACTGTGCTTACACCCTTTGAGGTTAAAACCCTCTTTAAGTTAATGAAGGATCTGGTAAATGAAGGTATCACTATTATCTATATTTCTCACAACTTAAAAGAAGTTAAAGAAATTTGTGATAGGGTAATGGTGCTGCGGGATGGTGAATTTATCTGTTTGGAAGATGCAGATGATCTTGATGAAAAAGAGATGGCCAATCGAATGGTGGGTAGAGAGTTAAATCAGATGTTTCCTCCTAAAGTAGAAGCTCAAGGAGAAAAAGTTTTAGAAGTCAAAAACTTAAATGTGAAAGGTTTATTAGAAGATATTAATTTTGATCTAAAAAAAGGTGAAGTACTGGGTTTTTCCGGTTTGGTCGGAGCGGGCCGGACTGAATTAGCGGAAACTATTATAGGGATTAGAGAAAAGACAAGCGGAGAAATATATATAAACGGAAAAAAAGTCAACATAGATTCTCCTTCTCAGGCTGTTAAAAATGACATAGCCTATCTACCGGAGGATCGACAGGGGGTAGGTATACTTACTAATTTTACAATCCCGAGTAATATCACCTTAATATCATTAAAAAAATATACTAAATTATTAATCAACCATAAAAAAGTCAAAGAAAAGGCAAAGTATTATGTGGATGAGTTCAATATTCAGGCTCCTTCTATAGATACCGAATTAGAATATTTAAGTGGCGGTAACCAGCAAAAGGTTTCTTTATCAAAAAGTTTAGATACAGAACCTAATATCTTTATCTTTGATGAACCGACCAGGGGTATTGATGTAAATGCTAAGATGGAGATCTTTAATTTCATTCATGAGTTAGTACAGTCCGGTATTTCGGTTATCTTTATCTCGTCAGAATTAGAAGAGATCATCGGAATGTGTACAAGAGTGGTGGTTATGAGATCGGGAACTATCACAGGTATATTAGAGGGTGAGCATATTAATGAAGAAGAAATAATGTATCATGCTACTGGAGTAAAGAGAGGTGCTATCTAACATTGAAAGATAAAAAGAAAAAAGAAGGTAAAAACTTCTGGGATTTAATCAAAAATATAAACTTTGAAAAGTATGGACCTTTAATAGCATTATTGGTACTTTTTATTATTTCTTCTTTTGCAAGTCCCTATTTTTTAAAGTTTAGAAACCTGACCAATATTTTAAGACAGGTTTCCTATACGGGTATTATTGCCCTAGGTATGACTTTTGTAATTATCTCGGCCGGTATTGACCTATCAGTTGGTTCAATGACAGCTTTAGTTGGTGGAATTGTAATAATGACCTTGAACTATTTCGGTGGGGGCATTTTTGCAATTTTCATGGCAATATTAGTAGGTATTTTATTCGGATTAGTTTTGGGAGCAGTTAACGGACTTATCATTACAAGGTGGAATGTTGCCCCCTTCATTGTCACGTTGGGAACGATGTCCATCTTCCGATCATTAACCTTATATATTAGTGATGCCAGTGAATTTAGATCAACCAGTACAATATTCCCGGAACTAGGTATGGGCTATTTCCTCAAGTTACCGATTCCGGTCTGGATATTTTTTGGATTAACCGTCCTTTATAGTATTGTTCTTAACCATACTAGATACGGCCGCTATATCTGTGCTGTGGGTTCCAATCAAAAAGTTGCCAAATATTCAGCTATTAAGGTAAAGTTGACCAAATTTTTTGCCTATGTAATTGTTGGTATCAATGTCGGTATTACAGCTGTCCTGTTATCCTCCCGTTTAAATTCCATTAGTTCTTCGGGAGCGGGTACAGGGTATGAACTGGATGCAATTGCTGCTGTAATTATTGGTGGTACTGCCATGTCAGGTGGAAGTGGTTCAGTAGTAGGAACTTTGATCGGAGCTATCATATTGGGAATTGTAAATAACATGTTGAATATGTTGGGAGTATCTCCTTACCTACAGGGGACAGTAAAGGGTCTGGTAATTATTGGTGCTGTATTGATTCAAAGGAAAAAAGAATAGTTAAAATACTCAATAAGGGGGGATTTTAAAAAAGTCTAATTTTTCATATTAAAAAAGGGAGGTAAAAAATTAAAATGAGAAAAATAGCTTTAATTTTGACTCTGGTATTGGTATTTTCATTAACTCTGTCTGCTGTTACTTTTGCTCAGGATGAGATTAGAATTGGTGTAACAATTCCTTCGGCTGACCACGGCTGGACCGGTGGTGTAGTGTATTGGGCACAACAGGCTATTAAGGACTGGGAGGCAAAGAACGATAATATCACATTCTTTTTAGAAACTGCTGATTCACCTGCTACCCAGGTGAGTGTTGTTGAGGACTTGATGATCAAGGAAATAGATGCTCTAGTAATTTTAGCACATGATTCAGCTCCCTTAACTCCGGTTGTAAAACAGGCTTCTGAAGAAGGCATCTATGTAGTTTCTGTTGATAGAGGTTTAACAGAACCTGTTGCTGATATCTATGTCGCCGGTGACAACCCGGGTTTAGGTCGAGTAAGTGGAGAATGGATGGCCAAAGAATTAAATGGTGAAGGAGATATAGTTGTGCTAGAAGGTATACCCTGTGTAATTAATACCCAGAGGGTAGAGGCTTTTGAAAAAGTAATGGAACAGTATCCTGGTATTACTATCATGGATTCACAGCCCGCCAACTGGTCAACTCAAAAGGGTCTTGAAATAATGGAAAATTACTTACAAAAATATGATAAAATTGATGCGGTTTGGGCCCAGGATGACGATGTGCTCAAAGGTGTATTACAGGCATATGAAGAGTCCGGCCGAGATGATATTAAGTTCTTCTTGGGTGGAGCCGGTTCCAAAGACATAGTTAAGATGGTTATGGAAGGTAGTGATTTGGTAAGGGCAGATGTAACATATCCACCATCCATGATTGCAACTGGTATTAGTATGGCAGTTAAAGCAATGCAGGGAGAAACATTAGATGGATTTTATCAAAATGAACTACCATCTGAAGTAATCTTGAGAGCTGAATTAATTACTGAAGAAAATGCAGAAAATTACTATTTCCCGGATTCAGTATTCTAAACAATATTTAACATAAATAGAGAGGGCACTTAGTAATACTAAGTGCCCCTTTCCACATCTATATTATACAGAATATTATAAGAAAAATAAACTAATAAAGGAAAAAATTATATAAAACCACGCTGTAAAGGAGGATTATTATGGGTGAAATATTTCCCGACTTACCAAAGATAAAGTATGAAGGTAAAGAAAGCGGTAACTTATTATCTTTTAAATACTATAACCCGGAACAAAAAATCAGGGGTAAAAAGATGAGGGATATTTTAAGATTTGCTGTAGCATACTGGCATACATTTTGCCATGATGGGAGTGACCCCTTTGGAGATGGGACCCTACAAAAGCCCTGGGTTAATATCCAAGACCCTCTACAAAGAGCTGAAAAAAAGGCAGCCGGTGCCTTTGAGTTTATGGATAAACTGGGGGTTGACTATTTTTGTTTCCATGATAGGGATATTGCCCCGGCCGGACGCGATCTAAAAGAAACAAACTATAACTTAGATAAAATTGTGGAGAAGATCAAAGGCCTGATGGAAGAAACTAATATAAATCTATTGTGGGGGACTGCTAATTTATTCAGCCATCCCCGTTATGCGAATGGGGCAGCTACCTCCTGTGATGCCGATATTTTTGCATATGCTTCAGCTCAAGTCAAAAAGGCGATGGAAGTCACAAATTATCTTGGCGGAAAAAACTATGTATTTTGGGGTGGAAGAGAAGGTTATGAGACCCTTTTAAATACAGATATGAAACTTGAACAGGACAATATGGCCCGCTTTTTTTCTATGGCAGTTGAACATGCCGAAAAAATAGGTTTTAAAGGACAATTTTTAATAGAACCCAAACCGAAAGAACCAACTAAACACCAATATGATTTCGATGTTGCCAATGTAATAGCTTTTTTAAGAAAGTATGATTTAGAACAGTACTTTAAAGTAAATGCGGAAGCAAATCACGCTACATTAGCTGGTCATAATTTTCAGCATGAACTAAGGTTAGCCAGAATTAACAACCTTTTAGGGAGTGTTGATATTAATCAAGGAGATTATTTATTAGGTTGGGATACCGATCAGTTTCCCTCTAATATATATATGTCAACCTTAGCTATGTATGAAATATTAAAAAATGATGGTATAAGTCCAGGTGGTTTAAACTTTGATGCTAGAGTAAGAAGACCCTCCAAGGATCCTGTAGATCTTTTATATGGTCATATTTTGGGTATGGACAGTTATGCAAAAGGATTAATAATTGCAGATAAAATGTTAAGAGATAGAGTTTTTGAGGACTTTATTGATAATAGATATGTAAGCTATAATCGGGATATTGGACTTAAAATTAAAAATGGTCAAGAAAGTTTTGCTTCACTGGAAGAATATGTATTAGAAAAAGAAGGAGAGTTTAAAACAAGTTCTGGTAGACAAGAGATGTTAGAAGCAATATTAAATAAGTACATCCTGGAAACAAATCTAACTTAAGGAAAGAAGGATAAAATATGTCTTATTTAATGGGTATAGATATCGGGACCAGTAATGTTAAAATTATTGTAATATCAGCTGAAGGAGAACTGGTTGCTATTGAAACCAGTTCCTATCCCCTTTACTCACCTCAGCCGGGTTGGTCAGAACAAAATCCAACCGACTGGTGGAATTCGACAAAAGAGGCTCTTAAAGCAATAATAGAGAAAAATGATATCAATAGTGATGAGATTAAGGGAATAAGCCTTTCCGGCCAAATGCACAGCCTGGTGATGCTGGATGAAAATAAAGAAGTCATAAGGCCGGCTATTTTATGGAATGACACGAGAACTACAAGACAGTGTGAGGAAATTTATGAACAAGTAGGTGGACTAGCAAAATTAATAGAGCTTGTTTCCAATCCCGCCCTGGAAGGCTTTACCGCTCCTAAGTTACTCTGGATTAAAGAGCATGAACCTGCTAATTATAAAAAAATTAGATATATTATGCTGCCGAAAGATTATATAAGATATAAGTTAACTGATGAAATTAAAAGTGAAGTATCAGATAATGCTGGTACCCTACTTTTTGATGTTGAACATAAAAAATGGTCTGATGAAATATTAGAATTGTTAAATATAAGTTCAGATATATTACCGGAGGTTCTCTATTCTACAGACATAGCGGGATATACTACTAAAGAATTAGAATCCCTGATCGGTATCAAAGCAGGAATCCCCCTGATAGCAGGGGGAGCTGATAATGCCTGTGGGGCAGTGGGAAGTGGGATTATAAAAGACGGTAGGGTAATGGTCAGTATTGGTACTTCAGGCGTTGTGCTGGCCCAAAGTGATAAACCTGTTCCGGATCAAAAAGGAAGGATCCATTTATTTAACCATTCCTATCCCGATAAGTTTTATATGATGGGGGTTATGCTCTCTGCAGCTGGTTCGTTTAATTGGTTGAAAGAAAAAATGTATGATGACAAATATAGTATCAAAAAATTAAATGAATTAGCTAGAAATTCTAAACCGGGTAGCAATGGGTTGGTATTTTTACCTTATCTTAATGGTGAAAGGACCCCCCATGCTGATTCTAATGCTCGAGGGGTATACTTCGGTTTGTCTAATAAACATGATATAAGACATATTGTAAGAAGTACTATGGAAGGGGTGGCTTTTGGTCTAAAAGATTCATTTGGGTTAATCAAAAGTAAAGATATTAAAGTTGAACAGATAAGAGTAATTGGAGGCGGGGCTAAAAGCAGTCTCTGGTGTCAAATACTATCAGATATCTTTGAACAAGAAATTTCCCTTATTAATATTGAGGAAGGTCCTGCTTTTGGGGCAGCTTTAATTGCAGGTGTGGGAGCTAATGTCTTTGCTAGTTTTGAAAGTGCAGAGGAAAAATTTATTAAAATTAAAAAGACGATAAAACCTAATAGTGATAATTTCAAGGTATATAGGCACAACTATGAAAGATATAAAAGTTTATATAACAGCTTAAAAGAAGATTTTGCCCTCCACAATAAATAACTTGCTTATATCCATTTGTGGTGTAGTCACGGGATGAAGATAAAAGATATGAACTATAAAAAAGGTCAAAATATAGTTTTGTTCAATATAGAAATAAAATAATAAAAGGGGAATATTATGTTTAAAAAAGTTACTATAATTGCATTAATATTTTTAATAAGCTTTTCCTCAATAGTTTTTGCTCAAGAATGGGACACATTTTCTGAGAAAGATGATATGTCCGGAGTAATGATATGGTATGCAGGTTCACCTAAAACCACATCAAATAATCCGATGAGTACTCCTTATTATAATGGTACAAAGGCTTCGTTGCATGTAGGTACAGATGGCTTTAGTGAATGGTGTTATATTTCTTTTAATAAAGAACCCATTATTAAAAATACAGAAATTAAAGATTGTTATAATGCATTTACAACTAGGCTTGAATGGGATGATGATATTTGTCATATGGACTTTACTAAAGAATGGGGGACATCATTTATACATTTTGTAGAAGATAAAAAAGCAATAAATAAAATTATGGAAAATAACAAAGTACTTTTAGAATTAGATTGGTACGGAGAAGGTAAAGTGCATTTTGAATTTACTTTAAATAGTTCAGCTGATGCTATTAAAAAAATACGTGAGAAAACAAATTAAATTAAAGGCTGTTCATTATAGTGGCTTCCAGAGAGTAGAGAAAGTCACAAGATAAAACCACATATCTTGTGGCTTTTTTAAATAAAACCTTCTAATTCTTTATATATAGTAACTCAAAGCCAATGTTAAGATCTAAAATATAAAAGGTGAGGTAAAAATAATATTATAAAAAGAAATCAAATGCAGTTTTTTGCAATATAGGATTTAGTATATGAAGATCATCTACTAAGAGATATCGAAAGTGCAATTGATTTTGACTTCATATATGATTTTGTTGAAGACAAGTAATTTCTCAATCTTGATCGTACAAGTATAGACCCTTTTATACTAAGAAAAATTAATTCATTATTTATATGTTATAAGAGGTATACTGCAAACAATAAAAGAAATTGCGGGAAACAGCGCTAATCGTTAAAATTTTAGCATTAGACCCTTACAAGAAAGTACCTTACTTTTACATACTTTAAACTTAATGGGTTGGCTATAGATGAAGAACAGAGAGGGTCTATTAGCTCTTTCACGCTTACTTTTTATTTTTCATCTTTTTTATTTAATTTTCGAATCAATTAAACAAAATCAAGCGTTTTAATCCCTGTTGTCTAATACGCTTTGTCTACAATAGACCTCTGTAAGGTGATTTTCACATATTTTTCTATAAAATCAATTTAATTTCAAAGAAATAACAAGGAATCTAATAGACAATCTCAAAGTAAAAATATAAATAGAATAATATTTTAGATAATTAAATAGGGTGATTATATATGATAGAAAATAAAAACAAGGGTTTTGATGTGGTT
>DATGCJ010000166.1:0-2753 GCA_035312025.1 Halanaerobiales bacterium
AGTATATATACTGTCGATAGTGGAGAAGACAATGTCAAATATATAGGTATCATTGAGCAGTTTTTCCAGCTTAATTAATTCTGCATAATAATTATATTGGAGCTTTTAAAAACTGATGCTAAGAGGTGGTATAAATGAGTATCTTTAAGGCTTATGATATCAGAGGTGTCTATAATAAAGACTTCGATAAAGAAACAGTCTACAAGATCGGATATTATCTACCTGATGTTGTGAAAGCTGAGAATGCCCTGATAGGTTATGATATAAGAAAGTCTTCACCTGAAGTATTTGATTATCTTACAAGGGGTTTGATCGATAGAGGTATTGAAGTCTTTTCGATGGGATTGGCGACCACTCCCTCTGTATATTTCAATACGGTAGATGGTGATTTTGACCTTTCAATTCAAATTACGGCTTCTCATAACAGCAAGGAATATAATGGAATGAAAATTTCCCGCCAAAAAGCACTACCGGTTGGTTATGAAACGGGTCTGGATGAGCTTGAAAAATTAGTAAACGATTCTGATTTAGATGTAGATAAAATATCATCGGAAAATATGCAGGATACTGTCAAAGAGTACCACGGCCAGTATAAATATTTGAATTTTTTAAAAGAGCACCAACCAAATATTGACAGTTTGGATATTATAGTTGATGCTTCAAATGGGATGAGTGCCTTATTTTTAAATGATATATTTGATGATGAAGTTGATTATATTAATTATGAAATGAACGGTGATTTTCCCGGTCATGACCCCAATCCAATGAAAGAAGAAAACTTAACTGAAATAAGGGATAATATCGATAAGAAAGATTATGATGTGGGGGTTGTATATGATGGTGATGGGGACCGAGTCATCTTTTTAGATGAAAATGGCAGGTTTATATCACCTGACCTCATTACTGCAATTTTAGTAGATTACTTTTTAAAAGATGATAGTGACCAGTATGTACTCTTCGATATAAGGACTTCCCGGTCGGTCAGTGAATATATAAAGAAACTGGGCGGCAAACCTTATATGTGGAAGGTTGGACATGCCTTTGCCAAGTTAAAAATGAGGGAATTAGATGCAGTAGTGGGCGGTGAACTGGCCGGACATTATTATTTCAGAGACTTCTATTATTGTGATTCAGGGCTTTTAACATCCTTTATCGTTTTAGATGTGTTAAATAGATACAAAAAAGAAGAGGGTATTAAGTTATCAGATGTGATAGATAAAATAGATAATTATGAAGGCTCCGGAGAAATCAACTTCCAGATAGATAATAAAAAAGAGGTTATGGAAAAAGTAGTTAACTACTTCAAGGAAAATGATGAGCCGGAGCAAATTTATGACTTTGACGGTTATCGATTAGAATTTGAAGACTGGTGGTTTAATGTCAGGCCTTCTAATACAGAACCCTATTTAAGATTAGTTGTAGAGGCAGATAATCAAGAGTTACTTGCTAAAAAAGTTACACTTCTCAAAGATTTAATCGAATAATTAAAAATATAAGGGTGCCTTTTTAGGCACCTTTTCAGCTTAAAGTATATTCTTTTAAATTGAATAAATATTTAAAATATAATATAATAAGAATGGTTAAATATGGGTTAAAAAATAATTATATACATATTTATGTAGAATTGAGGAGATAAATTATGTTATATGTATCGATAATAACTTTTACATACTTTTTAGCTGTTCCCATCACCATTTTTGTGGCCATTGATGGTTATAAACGTAAGAACAAATGGCTGTTATGGTCTTTGGGAACCATTCTTTCCTGGCCTTTAATTTTACCCCTTTATTTTTCTTTCCGAAATCTTAAAAAAGAGGAAAAAAGGACCGGTGGTTTAATCTGGAATATTATTAGAAATTATATATTAATTTATTCGACCAATATATTTTTAGTGATCCTCTTACTATTGATTCTTCCTCAAAATATGGGTTATCTAAGTAATGAAATATTTATTACAGAATTTGCTGGATTTGAGATTTCTTTAAGCTTCATTTATTATGTAATATTTATTATCTGGTTAATACCTTCTCTTTTATTTCTAATGATCGGTTCCTTTTTTAAAGATGATTATAGTAAAGAGACCGGTCCGACAGGAAAATTAAAAGAAAGCAGGATTAAGAAAAAGGAAGAACTAAGTAAAAAATTAGATGAATTTTATGAGGAAAGACAAGAGGAATCATGATATTTAACAAACTTATAACCAAAAGATTTCTATATTTGCAAATAACGAATAATCATTATATACTTAAAAAAATATCGGAAATGCTATTTAAATAATGTAAATAATATTGAAATATAGGCTAGAGGAGGCATAAATTGTGAGTGAAAAAGAATTTTGGGAAGAAAGAGAAGAAATGAATAAAAAAATATATGAAGCGGATAATTTAGAGATAAAAAGATTTTTTAATTTGGATACAAATGTATATAAAGAAGGTGCCCTCAGTACAAAAAATAAAGAGATGTTAGGTTTAGCTTCTTCTATGGTCTTAAGATGTGATGATTGTATAAGATACCATATTGACCGTTGCTATGAAGAAGGAGTTAGCAAAGATGAATTTTTTGAACTGTTTAGTGTAGCTTTAATAGTTGGAGGTTCAATTGTAATTCCTCATCTAAGAAGGGCTGTTAAACGACTAGAAGAACTATTTGAAGGTGAGGAGGAAGTTAAATGATTCAATTTGAACCGATCGGAAAAATAATTACTCCCTATAAAGAGCGTAAAAATATTCCCCGGCAGCCCGATATGGATGCTG
>DATGCJ010000167.1:0-3121 GCA_035312025.1 Halanaerobiales bacterium
TTTGATTTTAGGTTGTACTCATTACCCTTATTTGATTCCTGTTATTAAAAAAGTGATGGGAGAGAAGTTTACTTTAATAAATCCAGCTGAAACAATGGCGGTAAAAGCTAAAAACATTTTAGCCGTACGAGGCATGATAAGCGGCAAGGATGAAGATCCCGTTGATTTTAAAGAACATGAATTTTATGTAAGTGATTTAGATAAGGTATCCCATAAATTTTTAGATAAAGGCACAGAATATTTAGGACTTCCTCATTTAGAGTTTGAAGAACTAAATATTTTTGCTTGAAAAAAAATAATAAAATCATTATTTTTAAAAAGGGAGATGACTTATATGAGTGAAGAAGGTATTATTAGGTCAGTACAGAAAAGCTTGAAGGTTTTAAAGTACATAATGTCATCTCCGGGTGAAGTTTCTACAAATGAACTAGTGGAAGAGTTTGGCTATAATCGCAGCACCCTGCACCACATGTTAAAAACAATGAAAAGAGAAGGGTTTTTGACTCAAAACCAAAGTAGTAAAAATTACAATATTGGCTCAGAAGTATTTTACGGTTGGATGAAAGATAGGGATTTACGTGAATATCTTTTAAGACTTAGACCTGTTATTGAAGAGATCGTTGATAACTGTGGTGAAACAGCCAATATTTTTATTAGAGAAAATGATAAAGGGGTTTGTCTTTTTGGAGAAGAACCGGAAAAAGTATTAAAGGCCCATCTTATAATGGGAAGAAAGATACCATTATTTTGTACAGCCGTAGGTAAAGCGATGTTAGCTTTTATGCCAAAAGGGAAAGTAGAAAGGATTCTTAAAATATCGGACTTAAAGAAATACAAAGAAAATACCATCGTTGATAAAGAGAAGTTATTTAATCAATTAGAAGAGATAAAAGAAAAAGGATATGCATTAGAAAAGGAAGAATATGAAGATTATATTAATGCATTGGGAATACCTTTAATCAATCAATATGGAGATCCCGTGGCTGCGGTTTCGATAGTAGGACCTGTTATGCGATTCACTGATGAAAAGATAGAGGAATGTTTACCATTTATTTTAGAAAAAGCCAGGGAAATGAGCAGTATTTTAAAAGGAGAATATTATAAATATATTTAACCTTTACAGCCCCATTTGGGGTTTTCTTTTTATGATATGTGTTTTAAGTATATTGAATTGACTATATATTTAATACCTTATAGCATAATATTTTATTAAATTCGATGTTTTTTCTTGTTTTGACTTTAGGATTTAAATCCTGTAAAATTAGGATACAAAGATATATGTACTTAGGAGGAATAATATGAGCAATGACAGAGTAGATGGACGCAATAATGATGAAATAAGAGAGACAGAAATTGAAAGAGATTTTACTAAGTATGCAGAAGGATCAGTTTTAGTTTCCACGGGAGACACCAAAGTAATATGTACTGTTTCAGTAGAAGATAGTGTACCATATTTTTTAAGAGGCCAAAATAAGGGGTGGTTAACCGCAGAATACTCACTTTTACCCAGATCTACTCAAACTAGAACAATAAGAGAGGCAGCTAAAGGTAAAAGAAGCGGCCGCACTCGTGAAATACAAAGATTAATAGGTCGTTCATTAAGGGCAATTATTGACCTAGAGCAGATTGGAGAAAGAACTCTCTGGGTGGACTGTGATGTTATTCAAGCTGATGGGGGAACCAGGACAGCTTCCATTACAGGTGCCTTTGTTGCCCTATATGATGCAGTTCAATATATGTTAGAAAATAAAATGATAGAAGAATCACCTTTAAAAGGATTTGCTGCAGCCACTAGTGTTGGGATAGTAGACGGAGAATACTTACTGGACTTATGTTATGAAGAAGATGTAAATGCCCAGGTAGATATGAATATAGTCATGGATGAAAATGGAGAAATTATTGAAGTTCAGGGTACTGCTGAAAAAGATCCCTTTACTAGAGAAGAAATGGATAAATTCTTAGATTTGGCTGAAAAAGGTATTTTGGAATTAATAAAAAAACAAAAGAAAAGTGTGGGGTTAAAATAGATGACAAGAAAACTATTTGTAGCAAGTTCTAATTCTGGTAAGATAACTGAAATTAAGGACCACTTTAAAGAATTAGACTTTGAAATTGTAACTCCGGCCTGTTTTGATAATATGGGAGAGGTTATTGAAGATGGAGATACTTTAGAAGAGAATGCTCTAAAAAAGGCAAGAGACCGGGCTAAAAAAACAAAGCTATTAACATTAGCAGATGATACAGGACTTGAAGTCGAATATCTAAATGGGAAGCCAGGTATTCATTCTGCACGTTTTGCCCATGAAGAAGCTACTTATAAGGAAAATAATGATAAACTACTAGAGGTGTTAAAGGGAGTTCCATATGAAAAAAGGAGAGCCCAATTTAGAACTGTAGTAGCAGTGGTAGATCCTGAAAGAAATAAGGAATATACCGTTTCAGGTTACTGTAAAGGATATATATTAGATGAAAGAAGAGGAGATAGAGGTTTTGGATATGATCCCCTCTTTTATGTACCAGAATATGATAAGACTTTTGCTGAAATGTCAGTAAGTTTAAAGAATAAAATCAGTCATAGAGCCGATGCATTAGAAAAAATGAAAAAGGTATTAAAAAGTAGATATTAGGAGTATTATATACTTAAACAGTTCTTATCATATATAATTAAGATTATTTAATAGTAGAAAATTTTGACCAAAGCGTCAATTTAAGTTATACTAATACTTGTCGCAAGAAAAAAACACTGTGAGCGGGAGTAGCTCAGTTGGCTAGAGCATCAGCCTTCCAAGCTGAGGGTCGCGGGTTCGAGCCCCGTTTCCCGCTCCATAATAATATGCGCCTGTAGCTCAGTCTGGATAGAGCAACGGACTTCTAATCCGTAGGTCAGAGGTTCGAATCCTCTCAGGCGTACCATTCTAACATGGTGGGTATAGCTCAGCTGGCTAGAGCGCAGGATTGTGGCTCCTGAGGTCGTGGGTTCAAGACCCATTACCCACCCCATTTTTTATTCTAAACATAATTTTTATTTAAAAATAGATACGGAATTATCACTTAAGTAGACCATTAGCTCAATCGGAAGAGCAACTGACTCTTAATCAGTAGGTTCGGGGTTCGAGTCCCC
>DATGCJ010000168.1:0-4516 GCA_035312025.1 Halanaerobiales bacterium
TCAGGAAACCCTGGTCATTACCGATCCCGACAAGGTTATCACAGTGAACGGTGTGATGGGGGCTGAAAATAGTGAGGTAACTGATCAGACTACCGATATCTTTTTAGAAGCAGCCTACTTCGAACCGACCAGTATCAGAAAGACCGCCCGCAAGCTGGGCCTGCCCAGTGAGGCCTCTCACCGTTTTGAACGCGGTATAGATATTGAACGTGTAATCGAGGCCGGTAACCGGGCCGCCTACCTGATGCAGGAGTATGCAGATGGTAAGGTAGCCCAAGGAATTATTGATAAATATCCCGTTCCTTATCAGGAAAATATTATAGATGTTAACCTGGCCAAGGTTAACCGCTTACTGGGGATCGAGTTAAATAAAGATGAAATTGAAGAGATGTTAAAAAGATTGGAGATAGAAGTAATCGAAAAAGAACCCGAATCAATTAAAGTGAAAGCACCTTCTTACCGTAATGATATCGAACAGGATGCTGATATCATAGAAGAGATTGCCCGTATTTACGGTTATAATAATATACCTTCAACTGTCCCTAAAACCAATGAAGTTGGTAAAAGAAGCCGCAAACAAAAGATTGAAAAAGAGATCAAAAATACGATGAATGCGGCCGGCCTAGATGAAATCATTACCTTCAGTCTAACCGGACCAGAAGATTATAAGAACCTAGGACTCTCAGAAGATCACAGATATAAGAAGTGGGTTAGTATTAAAAACCCCTTAAATGAAGCCTTTGGACTGTTAAGGACTTCACTTTTACCGAACTTGATCGATTCTATCTCGACCAATGCCAAAAGACAGATCGATCAGGTAAGCTACTTTGAGATCGGCCGGATATTTCTTAACCAGGGTCATAATGAAAGGCCGGAGGAGAAGACAAAATTAGCGGCCGGTTCGATGGGAGCCGGAGAAGATATCTGGGAACTTGATGCCCCCGACTTCTACTATCTGAAAGGTGCATTAGAAAAACTTTTTGACCAACTTGATATCAGTAAAGAGATCGAGTTTGTACGGGGTAAAGAAGACTTCATGCACCCCGGTCGGACCGCTGAAATCAGGTTCAAAAATGAAAGGATCGGTATCTTAGGAGAGCTTAAACCACAAGTTATCGACAGCTATGATCTAAAAGAGAGAACAGCCGTGGCTGAGATTGATTTAAACAAGATCCTAACGGAAGTTGAAATCGGTGACTACCTCTTTGAAATGCTGCCTAAATATCCAGCTGTAGCGCGTGATTTAGCGGTCTTAATTTCAGAAGAGGTACCGGTCATGGAAGTATTGAACCTAATCAATAGCACTGATGATTCTATCTTAAAGAAAACTGAACTCTTTGATATCTATCAGGGTGAACAGATCCCGGCCGGTCAGAAATCAATTGCTTTTAAATTACTATTCCAGGCCCCGGACCGAACCTTAACCGATGAAGAGGTAAATGAAGTATTCAATCAGATAGTTAAAAACTTAGAAGACAAATACGAGGCAGAAATAAGAAAAAAATAGGTGCAGTTGCAGGAATTTGAAATATAATAGTGAAATTATTAATGTAGAACATAAACAAACAGGGGCTGTATAATTATGGAAAAATATAAGGAAGAAAATAAATTCACGGTAAAGATCTTGGATGAGGAACTGGTAGTTAAGGGTAAGGTTTCAGAGGACTATGTCAGGGATCTGGCCGAATATATAAACAATGTGGGCCAGGAGATCCAGGAAACCTATCCCCGGCTCCCGCGCAGGAGTCTATTAGGTCTGACCATGATCAATATTGCCGATGATTTATTTAAAACAAAATCTGAACTCCAGAACTTAAAAGAAGAAAATGAGGACCTGAAAGAAGTAAGAGATAAATTAATTAAAGACAATAATTCACTGAAGCGCGACAATAGAGAATTAAATAATCTACTGGAGGAGGTAGATTAATAATTGGATGGCTCAATTACTGTTATAGATATCGTGATAAGTATCATCCTATTATATTTCATATTTGAAGGCTATAAAAAGGGATTTGTAAAACAGACTGCCACAATCTTAGGTATCTTAGTTTCCCTTTACCTTGCGATCACAAGGTATGCCGAGTTTCAATACTTTCTCAAACCATATTTAAATGTATCAGAAACTTTTCTGCAGTTTATTAGTTTTGCAGTAATTTTCATCGGAGTTAATATCGTTATCCAGATTCTAAGCAATGTCTTGGAAAAGATGACGGATAACGCCTTTGTCAAACCCGTCAACCAGGTGGGAGGTGCTCTGTTTGGACTTTTAAAGGGAGGAGTATTAGTCTACTTTCTGCTTTTAATCCTTTCAGAGATTCCCTACCAGTCTTTGACGGATACTATAGATCAGTCGATGTTTGCTGATAGATTTTTAGATTTAACTCCCTATGTAAAAGAGAATCTAGAACGTCTTTTTGGCCATAACTAATCTTATGGTCAATTTTTTTGTAAGGGGTGAAAAAATGCACAGCTTCAGCAATAAAGAAATATCAGAGATGCTAAGTGAATATACCGACTTAATGAAGATCATGGGAGAAAACAAATACCGGGTAAGAGCCTATGATAACGCCTCCCGGATTGTGTCCGACCGTACGATAGATTTAGAAAAGATGGTCAAGGAAGACCGCTTAGAAGAGATCAAGGGTATTGGAGAGGGAATTGCCGGGACTATTAAAGATATCTTCGAAAAGAGCTACTGTGAGCCTTTAGAAGATTTAAGAAAAGAACTACCGCCCGGTTTTGAAGAACTGCTCAATATCCCGGGTTTAGGTCCCAAAACAGCCGGTAAGTTCTTAGAAGAGTTAGAAATTAGTAATATTCAAGAACTAAAAAAGGCTTTAAAAGAAGAAAAGATAAGAGAGCTTAAAGGTATGGGGGCTAAGACAGAAGAAAATCTCTTAGAGGCCCTAAAAGAATATGAAGAGTATACCAGTTTCATCAATCTGGATCAGGCCTTAGAAACTTCTACTAAGTTGATAAATGAACTGAAAGAGAAATCAGATGAGATAATCGATATCGAAACCGCCGGTTCTACCAGAAGAAGGAAGATTAAGATCGGGGACCTCGATATCTTGATGTCTGTTAAGGATAAAAAAGACCATAATCTATTAAAAACGATCAAAGAATTAGAACCTATAAAAGATATCCTGTTAGAAGGGGATACCAAGATTTCAGGCCGCACTCAAGACGGCTTACAGGTCGATTTTCGGATCGTAAATCAAGATGAATATCCAGCTGCCTTACTCTACTTTACCGGTTCTAAGTACCATAATGTTAAGTTAAGACAGATCGCCAAGGATAAGAACTACAAGTTAAACGAATACGGTGTATTCGAAGGAGATAAGAGAATTGAGGCCTCCTCTGAAAAGGAAATATATGGACTGCTGGACTTAAAGTACATGGAACCAGAAATTAGGGAAGACCGGGGCGAGATAGAAGCAGCTCAAAAGGATGAGCTGCCGGACCTAATTACCATAGATGATATTAAGGGAGACTTCCACGTCCATTCTAATTACAGTGATGGGGCGATGAGTATCAGAGAGATGGTGGAAGCTGCCCAGGAGAGAGGTTATCAGGCCCTGGCCTTTACAGATCATTCTCAGTCCTTAAATATTGCAAATGGACTCTCCGAAGAAAGGGTAAAAGAACAGTGGCAGGAAATTGAAGAAGTAAGAAAAGAGTATCCCGACTTTCTAATCTTAAAAGGGATCGAAGTTGATATCAAAAAGGACGGTAGTCTTGACTATACAGACGATATTTTAGACGGCTTTGATCTTGTGATTGCTTCTGTCCATGCTAACTTTAACTTACCCAAGGCTGAGATGACAGAACGAATTATTAAGGCGATCGAAAGTCCCTATGTTAATATTATCGGCCACCCGACTGGCCGGATGTTAGGACAGCGGCAGCCTTTTGAATTTGACTTTGAAGAAGTCTTAAAAAAAGCCAAAGAAAATAATGTTATACTTGAAATAAATGCATCTCCTTCCCGTTTTGATCTAAATGACGCGATGGCCCGTGATGCCTTACGGGAAGGTGTTAAGTTAATTATAAATACCGATTCACATCACAGTGATCAGTATGATTACATGAAGTACGGGATCTGTATAGCCCGTCGGGCCTGGGCTGAAAAAGAAGATATAGTAAACACATATTCCATAAAAGAGTTAAAAGAACTATTTGAGGTGAAATAGATTGGACAAACATAGTATTAAAGTTTTAGAACTGGCCAAGATAATGGATGATGTAAAAGAACAGGCCGATACCTTCCTCGGCCAAAAGTTAGTCTCGGAGTTAAAACCATATAAGGACTTAGACTATATTAAAGAAAGATTAAAAGAAGTTACCCAGGCTAAAAGGATATATAATGACTATAGTAAGCCTCCTTTTGGGGGAGTAAGAGATATTAGGGAGTTTTTAAAAAAATCTGATAAAGAAGTTGTTTTATCAATTAAAGAACTAATCGATATTGAAAGTACTTTAAATGCCTTTCGGAACATGCGGGGTTTCTTCAATG
>DATGCJ010000169.1:0-6088 GCA_035312025.1 Halanaerobiales bacterium
GTGTCATCAATTAGTTCTTCTTCCGGCAGGTGAGAACAGTATTTAACGTATTCATCTGAGTTATTATAATAATTATCTATTTCATCATATACATCAATAACCCCTCTTAACTTAGTGGTTCCTAAGACATCTTCAGTCCAGTTTATTACATCCTCTCTATCAGATTGGCCGCTTTCAACTACCGTAGAAATCCCCTGTCTCATATATTCAGAGTAGGACTTAAGTAAGAGGACATGAAACTCTTCCCGGTTTACTTTATCATCTAAGAATTCAAAACCTTTATTTTGCAGCTGTCCCTGGTAGCTATTATCCAGCCAGTCTGAAAGCGGTTTATCCCTGAAAAGACCCCTATATAAAGTGGAAGGGTTATGGGTATGGCCGTTTACAAAACCGGGCAATATAAGGTAATCCTTACAGTCCATTGATCCTTCTAATTGGGACTTTTCTTTTTCAATGTTTTTATCAATATCTATTATGATCCCATCTTCAATTAATATATCTCCTGTTTCAATATTAAATTTTCTATCTAGATAAGTGCAATTTTTTAATAACTTAATTATTCTCGCCTCCGCTGGACTTTTTGTCAGCATTTCTAGTGGTCATCGGCAGCCCATTTTGCTGCCTCTCTATCTATTTCTTTAATGAAGTCATTTTTCCCTTCAATATATTTATCAATATCATGAGGATATTGGGCAGCTAGTGTTTCTTTTAACTGTGAATACTGCCTGGCCTTCTGGGGATGGGCCCGCATGTAGTCGCGGAAATTAAGGTGTCTTTGTACTTCTTTGTCGCCCTTGGGAAAGACATGGACATGGTGAGTTCTATTACTACCGCCCTTTTGAAAAAAACGCCGGTTTTTTATCCCGAACTCACCTTTGGGTTCATAACCAAGTTCAATCATTTCTTCGTTATATTGATCTACCTTATTTATATCTTGCACTACGACCATGATATCAATAACCGGTTTTGCTTTTATATTAGGGATAGCAGTACTTCCTATATGGTGGATATCTTTTAATATATCTTTAAATATATCGGTTAGTTCTATTTTTTCTTTTTCATATAAGGTATTCCATTCTTTTTTATGTTCTTTAACTTCTACCTTTCTCTTATCCAAGTTAAACACATCCTTAATTAAAATCTTTTTTGGTCTAATTCCTTTAAGGCATCCGTAATTAAAATTAGGTACTTATCATTAACAACTTCATCTGAAATGATCTCAAAATAGAGGCTTTTTAAGATATTTTTTAAATTAAAAATCAAAGTATCCTGTTTATTTCTATCTTCAAAACTTTCGATATCTGTTAAATCTCTAAACCACTTATTAATTGTTTCATCATCTAGATTAATATTTTTCATGGTACTTTTAACCGCCCGTGCGATCCTTTCATCTTCACCATTAAAATAGACATGGTGTTCTATTTGTGATTTATCGATAATGGCATTAAGTAATTTCATCAATATTCTTTTCTTCGCTTTTTTACTTTTGGCGATCTCTAATAATATATCGGCTCCATGGGCGGCCGAATGGGCCCAGCCTTTTCCCTTAATATAACCTCTCAGGTCTTTTTCCTCAGTATAATAGTCTATTACTGTTTCGGCTCCTTGTTGGAATTCCTGTTGGTTTAAAAAATCATCTTCATAATCTTTGTGGTACAAAACGGCCAAGATTAAAGCTGAAAAAGTCCTGGTGAAAACTGAATCATCTTCTTTTTCTCCTAACTTATAATAGAGATGCTCTTCATCCAGGCAGATGTTAAAGATCTGTCTTAGTTCTTCTTTATTATAGATATCATCCATTATCCAGTTGGCCATTACCATGTAGATGAGGTCATCTCTTAATTCAGGGTCGGTTACCCCTATTTTAGCTAGCATTTCATTGGTAAGTTCTTCATAATCAATATTTTCTAATAGGTTGTACTCATTATCGGCAATCTCTTGTAAGGTATTTTTTAATTCACTTGCTTCCATCGATTAACCTCCTAATTGTTGTATTAATTTTGCATGACATAGATGGCTGCTTCACCTTTTTTATAGATTAAATGAAAATCCTTGAATCCGGTTTTGATAAAAAGTTTCTTCTGGGTCTTAAGTGAAAACGGAATATCAATATGGTAATTGCCCTGATCAGCGCCCTCTAAACTGGCTGTTTTAATCTCATATTCTTTTAATAGCTTTTTTTCTTTTTGTCGGCTGACTACGTAATCTCCTTCTATATATCGGCCGCCCTTTTTTAAAGCTCTTTTAATATCTTTATATAACTTTAATTTTTTACCATACTTTAAATGATGAACCGTCATTACTGAAATAATATAATCATACTGCTTTGTACCCAGATTATTGTCTAAATAAGAACCAACTCTCGTCTCTATCTGAGCTTTTTTATCTTCAAATTTTTCTTCTAATTTAGTAAGCATCTTCTCCGATAAGTCCAGGCAGGTTATATTGGCCCTCGGAGCTTTTTTGAATACATACTCCAGTTCAAGCCCGGTCCCACAGCCGATATCCAGGATTGATATCTTTTCATCAGTCCTTTTTATGGGCTCAGCAATCTTAATGTAAAAGTTTTCAAAATCATTGACATTTACCTGCATATGGTTATCATAACTGGTAGCCCTTTTATCAAAAAACTCATCCATTCTTTCAAAATTATCTGTCAAGGTGTTTCTTCCTTTCTGCTTATATATTTATAATATTCAAAAAATTAAGGTCCGCAGATATTAATGCTTTATTTATAGTTAATTTAATATACTTCTTCGATCACCACATTGAGATTCTGCAGGAGGTCGAGATCTTCGATGTATTCATTGCCCTCGGCATCCTCAATAACTCTCAGGACCGGGCGAGTAGGATAATTACCGTTCTGTTCTTTTACAATGGCTTTCCGTCCATCGCTTAACTTAACCATCGTACCGTTGGGATAAATAGCTAGGTTTCTGATAAATTTTTCTACGAAGTAATTGTCAAACTTCTGATCTGAGTTACTCATTATATAACTTATGGCTTCATGGGTCGGCCATCTTTTACGGTAGGTCCTGTCACTTGTTAGGGCATCATATACATCTGTTACAGCCACTATCTTGGCAAATTCATGTATCTCTTCATCTTTTAAATTCCTCGGATAGCCTGAACCGTCTAATCTTTCATGGTGGGATAAAATAGCCTCTTTAGAAACTTGACTAATTTCGCGAGTATCTTTTATATAATCATAACCTAATTCAGAATGCTCTTTAACTATTTCATATTCCTCATTGGTTAATTTATCTTCTTTAAATAAGATCTTGGGGGGAATTAATATCTTACCCACATCATGCATAATAGCTCCCATACCTAATTTATTAAGATCATTTCTGCTATAGTTAAGTGATTTACCTAATATTATCGTATAAACCGCAACATTGACAGAATGTTCATAGGTGTAGTCATCGTAATTCTTTATATCGAGCATGTTAACTATTATATTATCTGAATTATTTAAGATGTCATCTACTATATCGGCGACCGTATCTTTTATTTGGCCTACATTTATTGACTTATTGAACTTGATATCTTCCATAAAACTCCTGATCCGGCTCTGGCCTTTTTCTCTTAATTCATCTTTGATCACATAATCAATTTTAATATCCGCAGAATACTTGTCTTCTATATAGACATAGTTTATTCCTATATTTTTTAATTTTGCTTTATAGCGATGTAAGTTTTTGACTCCTGTGCTCAAAAGAACATTGTCCTTGTGGCGGATTGATCTCGCCAATTTCATGTCAGGCTTAATATCTTCTACCGGTACCAACCTCATTATTTGATCACCTTTCCTATATTGTAAATTATTATTAAATTTGCTCCTATTATTAATAATTTACTGAACTATATAATATATCTTTAATAGGATAATTTACCAACTAATAAAATTAACATTGTCAAAATTTGAAAATATTTGTATCATTAGGTAAGACTAACTTATATTATATAATATTAAAGAAAATAATAAAAGAGCATAATTAAGATTAATTATGCTCTGTGACCTCACCTTTCAGTATTTCTATCCCGTGCGGAATTATATCTTTTACTGCTTGCAAACATTCCCGTACCGCCTTGGGACTACCGGGCAGATTAATTATTAAAGTATCGTTTCTTATGACGGAAACCGCTCTTGATAAGGCGGCTTTTTTTGTGATACTAATAGTATCCATTCTCATTAAATCTGCTATACCAGGTGCGTCTTTTTCCATTATAGCCTGGGTGGCTTCTGGGGTTACATCACGTGGTGCAAAACCCGTACCCCCTGTAGTTAAAATCAAATCTATTGACTCTTTATTTGATAATTTAATTAACTCTTCTTTTATTTCCTCTAATTCATCCGGAATAATATTGTAGTAACTTTTTTCAGCTTCAAATTCTTTTAACATCTCTATAATGACAGGACCGCTCTTATCTTTTCTTTTACCCTGGGAACCCTTGTCACTGATCGTTACTACCGCCGTCTTGATCATTTTATCTCCCCTTTTTATTCTATAAAATTAATATAACCGCTTTCTTTGGTATCATAGCCGCCTAATCGATTTACCTTTTCTTTAAATTCGTCAGAACGGATTGTATCGATGATTTTATCTATTCTTGCATCATTTAGGTCCTTTTTCTTTAATATTAAATCATACTTTTCTTTTTTTACAGGTATGAAATCAATATCGACCGCTTCGGCCGCTGCCCTAATCCCTAAGGCTGTATCGGCATTACCTTCCGCCACCTGGACCGCTACCCCCATGTGGGTTAATTCTTCTTTCTCATAACCATCTATATCACCTATATTAATATCTTCTTTGTGCAGTAGGTAATCTAATAATACTCTGGTGCCCGAACCCCTCTGCCGGTTAATATACTTAATATCATCTCTGGTTAAATCTCTTATTCCCTTGATATCTTTGGGGTTGTCTTTTTTAACCAGCAGGCCCTGTTCCCGGTGCACGAGATTGATAACAGCAATTTCTTCTCCCTTGAGAAGGTCTTTTATATAAGAAGTATTATACTTACCAGTCTCCGTATCTAAAAGATGGGCCCCCGCCAAATGGCATTCTCCCCTCTTTAGTGAAACCAGGCCTGATAAACTGCCAACCGACTGGATACTTAGTTCAAAGTCATATTTATTTTTCTTGACCAGATCTCTGATTAGATCAATTGTCAAGTCGTGGCTGCCCACCATCATTAAATTCTTCTTTATTGTATTTCTCGTTTTTAATAAATAGACATCTGCTTCTTCTCCAGCCAAGATACCTTCTTTGCTTTCGGGAATCGGTAATATTCCGTCCGCATTGATTAAGGACTGCATGGTGGCAGAACCTCTTTTCTGCGGTAAGGCTAATAATTGGCCATCTATCTCTGCCAGGTTTACCCTGATAAATTCTTTCAAACCGGCCGTGGAAGGGAGTTTCTTTTTGACCTCTGCCTTTACCTTATCCGGCAGTTCATAATTAAGTCCCAACATTTTTTTAACTAAAGGTTCAACAAAAAGATGAAAATCCAGTAAAGCTGAGAGAGGATAGCCCGGCAAACCGATCACTGCCTTTTCATCTACTTCTGCTATGATAAGAGGTTTCCCCGGCATAATATCAACACCGTGAACAAATACTTCACCCAATTCCTGCAGGATGCTTAAAGTATAATCTTCTTTACCGGCCGAAGAACCGGCATTGATGATCGTAATATCAGAATCAGCTACAGCCTTTAATACTGCCCTTTTAATCTGTTCATAATCATCGGGAACTATATCGAAATCATGAACTGTACAGCCCAGATTTTGAGTTGCCAGTTTTAACATGGCGGTGTTAAAATCAACCAGCTGTCCTTTTTCTTTTTTCTGAGCCGGCTTGACTAGTTCACTACCGGTGGGAATAATACTCACTTTTAGGTTTTGATATACCTCTAGCTCGGTTACTCCCGCTTCCAGCATTGCCCCTACTTCATAAACATTCACTTCTTTATGAGAGGGAACAATCATCTGTTGTTTTACTACACTTTCCCCGATAGATCTAATATTGTTCCAGACCGGTACACTTTTAATCACCTCTACCCTTTTTCCATTTATCTTCTCTAC
>DATGCJ010000170.1:0-3397 GCA_035312025.1 Halanaerobiales bacterium
CCAAATGACCGATAATGTCACATTAAATATTGAGGGTATGAGCTGTGCTGCCTGTTCACAGGCCGTAGAGAACGCCCTTAATAAGAGAGAGGGAGTCAAGGAAGCAAACGTGAATTTACCGGCTGAAAAAGCCTATGTAAAGTATGACCCCCTTGCATTAACTGTAGAAGATTTAATTGAAACTGTTCGAAACAGCGGTTATGATGTAAAAAGAAAAAAAGAGAAGATCTCTTTTAAAGTAGCTGGTATGAATTGTGCAAGCTGTTCACAGGCTGTAGAAAACACACTGGCTGCCGCTGATGGTATATATGAAGCTAATGTAAATATCGCTAATGATACCGGTACTGTTGTATATGATTCTAATATAATTTCGAAAGAAGAATTAATAGAGTTGGTAGAAAGTGCCGGATATGAACTTGATAAATTTTATGATGAAGAAGAATACGCAAAGTCGAAAGAGGAAGACATGGAAAAGGTTGAAAAGGCTAAAAGAAAAATGATCGGGACCTGGCTCTTTACAATACCGATCATGCTCTGGATGATTCCGGAGATGTTCTTTGGAGTAGCCTGGCCTAACCATACCATATTTAATCTGGGTATGATCTTACTGGCCGTTCCTCCCTTAGTCTATTTCGGCCGACAGACTTATGTTTCTGCCTATAAATCAGTAATCCACGGGGGAGCCAACATGGATGTCCTGATCGCCATGGGTACAGGTGCCGCCTTTATAACCGGTCCCTTTGTTTTCTTTACTCCAATGGCCAATTATGCAGGGATATCAGCCATGATTATGGCTTTCCATCTAACCGGTAGATATATTGAAGAAAAAGCAAAAGGTAGGGCCTCTCAGGCCATTAAAAAACTGCTTGAGATGGAAGCAAAGACAGCTACTATCATAGAAGATGATAAAGAAAAAGAAGTTCCGATAGAAGAAGTTGAACCGGGCGATATCATGGTAGTTAAACCAGGTGAAAAGATACCGACCGATGGTGAAATAGTTGAAGGTTCTACTTCAATAGATGAATCGATGGCAACCGGAGAATCGATGCCGGTTGAAAGATCAGTTGGTGATGAAGTAATTGGTGCAACTGTAAACCAGAACGGTCTGATTAAAGTAAAGGCAACTAAAGTTGGTAAAGATACCTTCCTATCACAGGTCATAAAGATGGTAGAGGAAGCTCAGGGTACCAAGGTACCCATACAGGAGTTTGCCGATAAGATAACTTCTATCTTTGTACCAACAGTAATTACAATAGCTTTATCGACCTTTATCCTCTGGTTAGTATTCCCGGGCGTTTTCAGAAGTGTCGGCATCTGGGCTCAGACCTTTATACCATGGGTTAATCCGACACTCGGCACATTGACTTTAGCCCTCTTTGCCACCATAGCGGTCCTGGTAATCGCCTGTCCCTGTGCCCTCGGATTAGCAACCCCGACTGCCCTGATGGTCGGGAGCGGCATGGGAGCTGAAAATGGTGTACTGATTAGAAAAGGTGAGGCAATTCAGACCATGAAGGATATTCACACTATCGTTTTTGATAAGACAGGTACGATTACAAAAGGTAAACCGGAAGTAACTGATATCATAACCTTTAATGGATATGATCAAGATGAAATGCTCAAAACAGCTGCCAGTGCTGAAAGCGGTTCTGAACACCCGCTCGGCCAGGCCGTTGTTAACAGAGCAAAAGATAATGAACTTAAATTAAAGGAAATAACTAACTTTCAGGCAGTGACCGGGAAAGGGGTAGAAGCAAAGCTAGATGAAAAAGAAGTACTGGTTGGTAGTAAGAACTTGATGAAAGAAAAGGATATAGAGGTAACAGGCCAAGTTAAAGATAAAATGCATGGTTTAGAGGATGAAGGTAAAACAGCCATGTTGACAGCTTATAACAGACAAATAATCGGTATAATAGCTGTTGCCGATACCCTAAAAGAAGATTCAATTAAAGCAATTAACGAGTTGAAAGAATTAGGTATTGAAACAGCCATGATCACAGGCGATAATCAAAGAACTGCCCAGGCAATAGCTGAAAAGGTTGGCATTGACCACGTTGTCTCTGAAGTTTTACCAGACGGCAAGGTTGATGAAATAAAGAACCTTCAAGATAGATTCGGTACGATTGCCATGGTGGGTGACGGTATAAATGACGCTCCTGCTTTAACACAGGCAAATGTCGGTATCGCAATTGGAACCGGTACTGATATTGCAATCGAATCCTCCGATATAACACTGGTTAGAGGAGATCTATCTTCAGTGGTTACGGCCGTAAAACTTTCCAGGGCAACCTTTAGGAAGATCAAGCAGAACTTATTCTGGGCCTTTATCTATAACTTGATAGCAATCCCGATTGCAGTGATGGGACTATTACACCCCGTAATTGCTGAGATTGCAATGGCTTCCAGTTCAGTAACTGTTGTAACCAATGCAAACACACTGCGCAGGGTAAATATTCAGCCGGAATACAAGCAATAATTTCAAAAGGAAAGGTGATAAATTATGATGCATTATGGATTCGGCCACTTCGGAGGTGGAATATATATGATACTTTTCTGGATCTTGTTAATTGTTGGTGTAGTCTATTTAATCTCCCGGTCCCACTCCGGTCTGTTCAGTAAAAACCATAATACTCATAGAAGAGATTACAGACCGGGACCGAAAGAAGGACCCAAAAGAAGAGAATACGAGACTACTGATTCCGAGCTTTTTGAGGAAAGAGATTATAGAAATGAAAATATAAATAGAGATAAAAGTGCAGAAGAGATAGCGAAAGAGAGATATGCCAAAGGAGAAATAGACAAAGAAGAATATAAGGACATCTTAAAAGAAATTAACCGATAAAAAGGTTCCTTCTAAATTACTACCGCCCTGAGATGGGCGGTTTTTATTATTCATTTAAATAAAGGAAAATTACGTTAAATAAACAAGTTTATTAATATAAGAACGAATTATAATTTAGGAGGTACAATAATGGAGAAAGTAGTTACCTTTACTTTAAATCCCGCTATAGATAAAAGTTCAAGCGTAGAACATGTGATTCCGGAAAGTAAGTTATACTGTGATAAGCCCCTTTACGAACCGGGAGGGGGAGGTATAAATGTATCAAGAGCGATAAAAAAATTAGGCGGTAAGTCATTATTAATGTATATCTCAGGCGGATTGAGTGGTAAGAGGCTAACAAATTTATTACAAAAAGAAGAATTAAATATTCAGCCTATCCATATTGAAAAACCAGTCAGAGAAAATCTGATTATAATGGAAAATGCGACTAACCTACAGTATAGGTTTGGCATGCCAGGACCTGAGATTAAAGAAACAGAAATCAAAAACATATTTAAAACCATTAAAAATATAAATCAATTCCCTAAATATTTTGTGATCAGCGGCAGTATCCCC
>DATGCJ010000171.1:0-5073 GCA_035312025.1 Halanaerobiales bacterium
GCTTGGTCAGTCTGTAATTGGGCTCCAATATTTTTACCAACATCAACATCTGCAATATCAATTGAAAGAATTTCAAAAGCTGTACCTGAATCTAAACCTTTATTAAGAACTGTCTTAGAAATAGAATCGGGATTCTCTAATACCTTTTTATGAGTATCAGCTGAACCAACTGTAGTTACTATCCCTTCTCCTACTCTAGCCAGAATAGTCTCCTCACCGGCACCCCCAACTAGCCTGTCTATATTAGCTCTTACAGTTACCCGGGCTGTAGCTTTGACCTGGATACCATCCATCGCTACCGCAGTAACTAATGGGGTTTTAATTACTTTAGGATTTACACTCATTTTTACCGCTTCTAGAACATCTCGCCCGGCCAGATCAATTGCAGCTGCCCTTTCAAACTTCAAAGGTATTTCAGCTCTTTCAGCCGCTATTAAGGCATCTACAACCGTGTCTACATTACCTCCAGCTAGATAGTGAGCTTCCAGTTGATCACTAGTAAAAGTTAACCCAGCTTTATGAGATTTAATTAAGGGGCCTACAATAGAAGATGGAACTACCCTTCTTAATCTCATCCCAATTAAATTAAAGAAACTAATCTTAACACCGGCTGCTATAGCAGATATCCATAATCCTAAAGGAATAAAATATAGGAATAAAAAGATAAATACTAAGACAGCAAATATAGTTAAAATAGATACAATTGTCATTTAATTTTCCTCCTCATTATATGGCTTTACTAACACTTTACTACCCTTTACATCTATGACAATGACCTTTTCATCCTTATCAATAAATCCACCTTCACTTACAACATCTACCCGGTTTCCATCAATATCAACCTTACCGGCCGGTCTCAGTGGAGTAATAGTTACCCCGGTCTTATTAGTAATTTCTTCATCACCAATGGAGGCTATATAACCTATATCCTTAGTCTGGCTAATCCCCAGTGAAATTCTCGACCACATGCGAGAACTACCAAAATACTTGCCAATAAAATAGGTTAACACTACTGTAGCTATTAACGTTGAAGCAATTATATTAATAGCAATCTGCGGGGAGGGGAATAAGAAATATAGACTGACAAATATGGAAATCATACCACCTATACCCGTTATCCCGAAGCCAGGAACCACAAATACTTCTAACAGTATTAACAATAAACCAACTAAAAATAATACTATAATACCCCAACTGGCAATACCGTTAATAATGTAACCACTAAAAAACAAGCCTAATGATATTAATCCAACTGTTCCTCCCACTCCAAAGCCGGGCACTAATATCTCAAAAATAAGAGCACTAAAACCGATGATTAAAAGAATAGCACTAATATAAGGGTTTGTCACAAAAGCAGCAAACTGTTCAGCCGCCTGAGGGGTAAGTAATGTGATCTCATTGGGACTCAACCCTAAATAACTATAAAATCCTTCATCAGAATTTACAACTTCATTGGCTATATTATTATTTTTTGCTTCGCTAGCAGTTAAAGTTAACAGTTTACCTTTTTCAATTACACCTTCGATCTCTATATCCACATCAACCATCGCGGCTGCCACATCAGGGTTCTTGTCCCGGGCCTCAGCTGTAGCTTTAAATTCTTTTCTTAAAGCTGAAATATATTTTTCTTCCCGGGGACGTGTTTCAGCAGCGCCAATACTGGTACCTTCCTTCATCACCATCCTATCACCTGCTAAGGCGATTAAAGCCCCGGCTGACCAGGCACGATTAGAAACATAAGTTATTGTCTCAACTTTAGATTCTAAAATTAAATCCTTAATTCTTATGGCAGGATCGACAAAACCCCCATAAGTATCAATATTAATGATAATAAGTTCAGCATTATTTTCTACAGCCTCATTAAAACTTCTTTCAAAAAAAGAAAACATTGCCTGATCAATATTCCCCTTGATAGGTATTTGATAGACAATGTCTTGTGCATTTAAGGTAAAAGAAAATAGTAAAATTATAATGATAACTAAAAGTATTTTATTTTTAAACATGCTCCCACCTCTTTTTTCTCTCTATTTTAACCTGGTGGCCACTGCAGATCTCTTCCACCTAGAAGATGGTAATGAATATGGAAAATAGATTGTCCGGCTTTCTCCTGATTATTATTGACCAATCTAAAACCATCCTCAGCAATATCATATTTTTTTGCCATCTTAACCGCAACTTTGTGGATATGTGCTATAATATCAAAATCTTCATCTTCTAAAGCTAAAAGATTTTCATTATGGGTTTTAGGGACAATTAATAAATGTACTGGTGCCTGTGGTTTTATATCTTCAAATACAACAACTTTATCATCTTCATAAACAAAATCTGTATCAACTTCTTTATTAACTATCTTACAAAATAAGCAATCAGCCATTACCCTACCCCCTTTCTTATTATAATTATTCTTTACTATCCATTAAAATCCTCTTTTTACAAAATATTTCCTAATAATGCTTCATAATCATAACAATCTGTCAGCTTTACCTCTTTTAATTGTTCTATATCATCTTGCTCCGCCTCTACTAAGACCTTGATATAATTATCTGTGTATCCAGTATTTAAGCCTGTTTTATAATCAGTATTATCTTCTATTATTACCTTTTTGGTTTCACCTATATACTGTTTATTAAATTCGGACATCAGTCTCTTATTCAAAAGCCGTAAGCGGGAGGCATTTTTACTTTTTATATCGCCCCTAACCCTCGGCTTCATCTCATAAGCAGGTGTGTTCTCTCTTCTAGAAAAAGGAAACACATGTAATCTAGAAAAACCTATTTCTTTAACAAAATCATAAGTTTCCCTAAATTCCTTTATCCCTTCTCCCGGAAAACCAACTATGACATCTGTGGTTATGGCTAATTCAGGCACTTTTTCTCTAAATTTATTTACCCTGTCTTTAAACTCTTCTTTTGTATAAGGTCTATTCATTCTCTTTAGTATTTTATTGGAACCACTTTGCAGTGGTAAATGGAGATGGGGACATATCTTTTCATTATTTTTCATTAAATTAAGTAATTTATCATTTACTTCAGTTACTTCAATAGAACTTAACCTAATCCTTTTAAGACCTTTCAGTTCGGCTAAGCTTTCTATTAAATTAACTAAAGCATATCTATCGTTATTTTCTATACCATAAGCCCCGAGATGTATCCCTGTCAAAACTATTTCTTTTACATTATCATCTATAATTAAGTTTTTTACTTCTTTAATTATATTTTCCGAGTCTCTACTTCTCATCTTACCCCGGGCATAGGGAATAATACAGTAACTACAAAATTGATTACAACCTTCCTGGATCTTGATATAAGCACGGGTGGTTTCACTTAAGTCTTTTATACTCATCTCTTCAAACTCTGCAAAGTTTTCATAATTAAGATTATCTTTTAAGTGTTTATCCTGAGAATCAATATTTAACTTTTCTTCTATTAACTCAACTATATTACTTTTACCAGAGGTCCCTAATATATAATCAATTTCTTCAATGTCCATTACTTCCTCTTCATCAACCTGAGGATAACAGCCTACCATGACTACTTTTGCCTCTTTATTTCTTCTTTTGGCCCTCCTGGCATATTTTCTGGATTTACTGGCCGCCTGGTTTGTAACTGTGCAGCTATTAATAATGTAGATATCGGCTTTTTCAGCAAAATCTTTTATTTGATAACCCTGATTTTTAAAACTATCCATCATAGCTTCAGTTTCATAATGATTAACTTTACAACCCAGGGTATAAAATGCAACACTATTCATTATTTTCCTCCTAAATCTCCAAACTCATATAATATGTTGGAGAGGGCTACCAATCCGGCTGTTTCTGTCCTTAATATTCTTTTACCCAAATTAATAGTTGCTACCTTATGTTCTTTGCCCAACTCATTAAATGTGGAAATTTCCTCAGGGGTAAACCCACCCTCAGGACCGATTAATACTAATATTTTATTTACATTATTTCCTTTATAAGTTTTTAGGGCCTCTTTGATACTAAACGAATCATCCTGAGCATAAAGTACTAATATTAAATCATAGCTTGAAAATAGATTATTTATCATCTGTCTATTATTAACATCTAAAACATTTTCTATATTGGGAATTTGACCTCTTTGTGATTGTTTAGCAGCTTCTTTTGATATTTTCTGCCATCTTTTTATTCTTCTTTTTTCTTTACTACTGGAAAGTTTTACAATTGTTCTTTCAGTGTCCAGAGGAATAATTTGATTAACCCCTATTTCAGTACCTTTTTGGATAACTAATTCAATATTTCTATTTTTTGGAATTGCCTGGCCTAAATCAATATTAACTTTCGGTTCAGTTTGATTAACTTCCTTATCAATAATTCTGCCGATCACAGTTTGCTCATCAAAATTTTCTAATTCAACTTTATAATCAAAGCCATTACCCGGACTTACAATAATTTCATCGCCCGGCTGTAATCTTAAAGAATTAGAAATGTGGTTGAAATCTTCACCAGAAATTTCAACCACATCATTTTCAATATAATCTTCATTTATAAAAAATCTATGCATGGTCTGTTGTTACCTTCCTTTTGAAAAGAATATTTATAATGCACCAAATGCATTTTTTACTTTATCGAAAAAACCCTTTTTTTCTGGGTTGATTTCGTCACCACTCATTTCAGCAAATTTCATCAACAGTTCTTTTTGTTCTTGATCTAATTTTTCAGGTATTACTACCTTGGTTTTGATATACTGGTCTCCTTTTCCACTTCTATTAAGGTGTGGTATACCTTTATTTTTTAGTCTAAAAGTAGTTCCGGGTTGAGTTCCTTCTGGGATTTTAAACTTAACTTTACCATCTAAAGTAGGTACTTTGATTTCGTCTCCTAAAGTAGCCTGTACAAAGTTAATTGGTACTTCACAGTATACATCATCGCCTTTTCTATCGAATATTTCATGGGGCTCAACATTCATTATAATATATAGATCTCCGCTGGGAGCGTTTTTTTCACCTGCTTCACCTTCACCGGACATTCTTAGCTTACTCCCATCATTAACTCCGGCTGGTATGTTAATAGTAAGCTGTCTACGACGGGTTACTTTTCCAGTTCCCTGACAG
>DATGCJ010000172.1:0-13529 GCA_035312025.1 Halanaerobiales bacterium
AGACTTCAAGAAATTAATCGAAAAAAAGAAAGAAGAGATGAAAAAGAAGCCCTCGAATCAGACTTCGAAGACCGATATAGATAAGCATGTCCCTAAAGAAGAAGCAGTTAAGAAGATCTATGATGTGATAATAAATAACAGCCATATCCCACCTAAGTTTGACAATGCAAGCTTTTCAACTTTCAAATTCAATGCTTGTCCAAAAGAAAATGTCAAAAAAATAAAAGCAATAAAAACCTATGCTGAGAATATTCTCACCGCAATTAAAGGACCTCAGTCTGTCTATATTTATAGTAAGTTCAACGGATGTGGGAAGACACATGTGGCTATTGCTGCCCTGAAAACAGCTGCCAAAGTCTTTGCGGAAGAAATATATAAACAAAAACCGGAGTATTACTCCCGTCGGGGAGTATCCTTTAGCGACTATAATTGGCGTCCGGTCTTTTTTATGAGTGAAGTCAATTATTTATGGAAAAAAAGGCAGTTTAATTCTTCTAATCAGGACTTAAAAAGGGAATTGGATACAATAGAAAACGCAGTTATGAATTCAAAGTTATTGGTAATAGATGATTTTTTACGTGAGCGAAATACCGATTTTGTTTTCGGTAATTTAACAGCCTGGTTAAACCATAGATATGATTATAATAAACCGGTGATTTTTACTTCCAATAGTGATTTTTTCAAACTGGCTCAGAATAATGAAAGTAACCCCTATTATCAAACAAATCACTTAAAAGCGGCTACCTATTTAGCTTCTCGGATAAGTGAAATGACAAAGGGTTATCAGTTTAAGTTTGCTAGTTCTCCGGATGAAGATTATAGGCAAAACAGTTATTAAAGTGGAGGCGATCTAAGATTGTTATCAAGAACTGAAACTTTACTCAAGTTAATTGAGTTAAGAAAAATGATACAGGCAAAAGAACAAAAATCTGCTGATGATTTTACATATCATGCCGAAATCAAAGAACATATCGAAGAATTAATCCATGATATAGTAGGTCTGCCCGAAGAGGCAAGGTATGTTATCAATGAGATCATCAATAAGGTAATAAACCAAAATATTTCCACTAAAACAGCTGTTGTTGCCATCCATGAAATATATAAAGAGTTTAATGATATCAATAAAATTAAAAAAGAAAACAAACAAAAAAAGAAAAAAAGAGAACAAAATTTTGGACAAAAAAAGTTATATAAAAACGGTTATAGATAAGTCACAGTTTTGACTGTGGCTTTTTTAGTGGAAATATATAAAATTTATTTTGAAAGTTACTTGACCTCGTCTCGATAAGTTATTATACTATAAAATAAGATTATTAATAGTGAAAGGATGAAAATAGTTGTCACAACTACTAATTGGAATAGCGGGTGGAACAGCTTCTGGTAAAACAACTCTAGCTAAAATATTAAAAAATGCATTTCAAGATGAAGTTACAATGTTAAGGCATGACTTTTATTACCATGATAAAAGTCATTTTTCTGTACCTGAAGATAAGATTAACTTTGATCATCCCGACTCTTTTGAAACCGACCTATTAATAGACCACTTAAAACAGTTAATAGAAGGAGCCCCTATCGCTAGACCGGTATATTCCTATAAAACAAATGAAAGGTTGCATGAAACCAAAAAAGTTAATCCTTCTCCCATTATAATTGTAGAAGGGATTTTGATCTTTCATTATCCCGAGTTAAGAGACCTGTTTGATTTAAAAATTTACATTGATACCGATGCAGACATAAGACTATTAAGAAGAATTAACCGCGATATCAAAAAACGTGATAGGACTTTTGATTCAGTTCGAAACCAGTATATGGCTACAGTAAAGCCGATGCATGAGAAATATGTGGAGCCCACAAAATATTTAGCCGATATTATAATTCCCCACGGGGGATTAAATGATATTGCCAATGATTTAATCATTAAAAAAATTAAATCCCATCTATAAAAATTATCCCCAAAGCGGGGATTTTTTTATTACATAAAAAGGAAATTATTAACAAATATAGTAATATATAGTATAGAGGTGATCAAAATTAAAACTAAAATAGTATATTCAGTATTAACTTTAGCAGTAGTCTTTTTATTAATGACAGTTTTTGAGGTATATGAAGCAAGAAAAATCAGACAAAATTACAAGGCGGTTACCCTGGAAAAGTTTAAAAAAGAAAAGTTCAGACATTATTCTCAAAATAGTGAAGAGGAAGAAAGGGTGAAAATCCATATAAGTGGGGCCGTTAAAAATCCCGGTTTTTATGAAGTTGAACCTGGTATAAAATTAAAAAGGATAATCAATAGTATCATTATTTTAAGAGAGGATGCAGATTTAGCAAAGATAAATCTCAATAAAAAGATTTATAAAAAAGACCAAATAATAATACCACATAATTGATATTAAATAATCTATTCAATAAAGGATTTGATAAGATAGTGAAACTAGATAATGAATTTTTAATTAAAGCAGTATTATTTTTAATAGTGGGCTTAATCACTGGTTATTACTTTTTAGACTTCAGGCTTATTTTAATCTTATCAGTGGGTATGATCTTAATATTTTTACTCTTGGATAATACCAAGAAACTTTATATGATAATTTTGATAATAATTTTCTTATTAGGTTTCTTTTACCTACTATATTATGAGGCAGGTTATAATAGTAAATATTCTATTACAGGTTATAACGGCCAGACGGTGGAGGTTATCGGTAAAATAAAATATAATTTGGATTCACTTGAGGGCAGGTCACTGAGATTAAGACCTATTTTAGTCGATAATAAAAGGGTAAAACATGGTAAAATACAGCTTTATAAAGATCAGGTTAAGCCTGATATTAATCATAATGATCTGATCATTGCCCGCCTTAGATTAAATAAACCAAAAACGAAAAGAAACCCCGGTGGATTTTCTTATTATAAATATCTTAAAAATCAAAAAGTATATAGTGTAGCTAATATATTTGAAATTTATAAAATTCAGAGTAATCCCGGTTTTATAAATATAATTATAAACATAAAAAGGGTATTACTAAATTCCATAAACAATAAGGTTTCCCCACCTGTTAATGAATTTATCAAAGCATTAATACTGGGAGAAAAAAGCGGTCTTAATCAAAACTGGGAGAACAACTTTAGAAAAGCGGGTGCTAACCATCTATTGGCTATTTCCGGCCTCCATATTGGTTTTATTACGATTTTTTTACTAGCCATATTAACTCCATTACCCGTAAGCCAGACCGGGAAAAATATAATTTTAACCATATTCCTCTTTATTTATATATTAATTACAGGATTGAGGGCTTCAGTTTTAAGGGCTTCATTTTTAGGATTGACTTATAAATACTGTAAACAGTTCAATATTGAGGTTGAATTTCCGGGCTTGATTTCACTGGTCCTCTTTTTAGTTTTGTTGGTCAATCCTTACCAACTTTTTTCCATCGGATTACAGTTGAGCTTTTTGGTTTTGATTATGATAGTCAGCTGGACTAAGCTACTTCAGAATTATTTATATACCGGTTTAGCTGTTAGTATTGCTGCCCAATTAGGTTCTATACCACTAACAGCCTACTATTTTAATACAGTTACACCGGCCGGCATAATTACTAATCTCTGGGCGATACCATTAGTCTCCGGGATAGTATTTTTAGTCTTAATTCATTTTACTTTCTATTTATTTATACCTGTATTAAGTAACTTTACTGGTAAGCTTATATTTATATTATCAAAAATTTTAAAAGATGGTATTAATATAATGTCAGACTTACCCTCTGCGGAAATTAAAGTTACTACCCCTTCTTTTTTGACCGTTATCTTATTTTATATAATTATATTTTTATTATCTTATCTTTTAAAGATTAAGGATAATATTAAGTACAGGAAAAAATTTAAATACCTATCTTTTTTATTAATAATCATTACTTTAATAACCGTTACTATATTGGTTTTACCTGTTCCTGATAGTAATTTATTAAAAATTTACTGTCTGGATGTGGGACAGGGCGATTCTATCTTTATTAAGTTACCAAATCAAAAAAATATTCTTGTTGATACCGGCAATACTATTGGAGCTAGCAGTAATGTGAAAAGGACCATAATTCCATTTTTATTAAATAGAAAGATAAAAGTGATTGATTATTTACTTATTACCCACTTTGATGGTGATCACTGCTCAGATGCTGATTATTTAATAAAAAATGGTTTTGTTAAAAATCTAATCATTTCGAAAAAATTTGATAAAGATAGTAAGAAAGTGAAAGATATTTTAAAATCAGCTGCTGAGAAAGATATAAGAATATTAACAGTAGCCAACCAAGATATCTTAAGATTTGAAAAAGCCAAATTAGAATTTTTAGGTCCTATAAAAGATAAGGTTTACCAAAATAGTAATAACAAATCGATAGTATTTAATTTAAGATATAAGGATTTTGAAATGTTGTTTACAGGTGATATCGAAAGAGAAGCAGAATCAGATCTAGTCGATAATTTATCAGATGAGCTATTAAATTCTGATATCTTAAAGGTTGCCCACCACGGCAGTATTACATCTAGTTTAAAAGAGTTTATTTCGAGAGTTAGTCCAAAAGAAGCTGTAATTAGTGTAGGAATTAATGATTTCGGCCATCCCGGTCAAAAAATATTGGATAGATTGAGAAAAATGAATAGTAGAATTTGGAGAACTGATACCTCAGGGGCGGTGATAATTAAAACTAATGGTAATAAATATAGTATTAATTCCTATATCAATTGATTATATTATTTAAAGTATGTTAAAATTAATTAAATGCTAAAAATAAAGGATTGAAAGGTGTATTTATGATATGAGCAAGAAAGTAGAACAAATATTTGAAAAGGAACTTTCCCAACTAAAAAATATATATTTAGTCTTCAGTTCAGAAGAATACCTTTTAGATAAATTTGAAAAAAGATTTAAAGATAATTTTATTGAGGAAAGTATTAGAGATTTTAATTTAAGTTATATAAAAGAGGAAGAAGAGGTATTCAAAAAAATAGCCAGCCAGGGGAATACCCTACCTATTATGGCTGAAAAAAGGTTTATTATCGTCAAGGCTGGAAATATTTTCAAACAGAAGATAGGAAATTTTGAATTGTTAAAAAAATTTGTTAAAGATATACCGAAAAGTACGATTTTAATCATTATAATCAATGAGGATTTGAGCAAAAATAAAAGGAAAGAAATAATAGATGAATATGGTGAAATAATAAACCTGGCTCCCCCAAAGTATCAGAATTTAGATAAATGGATCAAACTCCAATTTAAACAACGCGGGAAAAGGATTAATTATAGGGGAATTAAAATATTAGAGAAGATGTTTAATAATAATTTACAGCAGTTAGACTCGGAAATAGATAAGATATGTACTTATATAGATGAAAAAAAGAAGGTTGAATTAAAAGACATAAAAAAAGTAATCTCCCGGGACAGAAGATTAAAGGAAAATGAGATCTTTGAACTTTTAGATGCGATCAGTAACAGGGAAAAAGAAAAAAGTGTTTATCTATATCAACACATGATTACAAGTGGGGAAGTACCTCAAATTATATTTGCGATGATAACCCGCCGTATGAAATTAATGCTTATTATCAAAGATTTAAAAAAAGAGGGTATGAATTACAAACCCATAGCACAAAAGATTGGAATACATCCTTATCCTGTTAAAAAAATCTATAAATACGTGGATAACTATTCCTTTAAGGAGTTAGAAGCATTATTAGATAAATTCTTGCAGGCAGATATAAGAGTTAAAACAGGTCAGGATCAGGTCGAAGACGCGATTTTGAACGCAATAATCACTATATAAAAAATAAACGGCTTATTCATAAACGAATAAGCCTTTTTTAATGTTATAATTTAATTTTCATTTTTTAATTTATTTAACATTCTCTTCATTTTCGATTTCTTTCTGGCAGCATTGTTTTTGTGAATAATGTTGTGGGAAGCAGATTTATCAATAATTTTATAAACATCAGGCAGCATTTCTTCAGCTTCTTCAACATTACCTTCTTCAATAGCTGCTTCAAATTCTTTTATAACATTTTTCAGCTTATTCTTCCAGCGGTCATTAACCTTTTTCTTCTTTTCGTTTTGTCTTACTCTTTTCTTAGCAGATTCAATAATAGGCACAACTTTCACCTCCTTGTGAGTGAACGGTATATTTATATTTTGTTCCTAAATTTGCAACATATCAATTTTAACATTAGATATATAAAAATGCAAGTCTTTCCGCTAGATTATTTACTCAAAAGCCATTTTTAAGCTTTCTTGATTAATGGAATTTTCAATGTTATAATAATCGCATGCATTCATATAAAAGAAAGGAGATAACTATGGACTGTCAGCATATAAGAAATTTCTGTATCATAGCACATATAGACCACGGTAAATCAACACTTGCTGACCGTTTACTTGAATATACAAATACAATAGCGGACCGCGAGATGAAAGAACAAGTCCTGGATAATATGGACTTAGAACGCGAAAGAGGTATAACTATCAAGGCCCAGGCCGTTCGAATCAACTATAATGATTATGAACTTAATCTAATAGATACCCCGGGCCATGTAGACTTTTCCTACGAGGTTTCCAAAAGTTTGGCAGCCGCCGAAGGAGCCCTGTTAGTGATCGATGCAGCCCAGGGAGTAGAAGCACAGACTATGGCCAACATATATTTAGCCCTGGAGAACGACCTTGAAATTATACCGATAATTAATAAGATTGATTTAGATAGCGCCAACCCCCAGATGGTCAAAGAACAGCTTTTAGAAATTGGTATTGACCCTGATGAAGCCATCTTAACCAGTGCTAAAGAAGGGACCAATATTGAAGAGGTTTTAAATGCTGTTATAGAGCGGATTCCCGCCCCAGAAGAGAATAGGGATAAACCATTAAGGGCTTTGGTATTTGATTCTGTATATGATTCTTATCAGGGCGTTATTGCCTATGTGAGAGTAGTGGACGGCAAGGTAAAAGTACATGACCATATTAAAATGATGGCAAATGATAATAAATATGAGGTTGACGAGCTTGGTGTTTTTAATCCCACTATGACTTCAGTAGATAATTTAGAAGCCGGTGAAGTAGGTTATATAATAGCCGGTATTAAAGATGTAAGGAACTGTAGAGTTGGTGACACTGTAACTTTATCCAATAACCCGGCCCCTAAGCCACTGCCGGGCTACAAGAAGGTTAAACCGATGGTATACAGCGGTTTGTATCCTTCTGATAACAATGACTATAACCTACTAAAAGATGCTTTAGAAAAGCTGCAGTTAAATGATGCCTCCCTATTATTTGAACCGGAAACTTCTGAAGCACTGGGATTTGGTTTTAGGTGTGGATTTTTAGGTTTACTCCACATGGAGATTGTCCAGGAGAGATTAGAAAGGGAATATGACCTCGACTTAATCACAACTGCCCCCAGTGTTATATATAAAGTGGAGACTGAAGACGGGGAACATCTAGAGATAGAAAATCCGGCCGATTTTCCTGAGCAAAATGAAATTGAAGTAATCAAAGAGCCCTATGTAGAAGCAACCATCCATGTGCCAGAAGAATATATCGGCTCTATAATGGAACTCTGTCAGGAAAACCGGGGAGAATTTATCGATATGCAGTATGTAGATCAAAACAGGGTTGCCTTGCAATATAAGATGCCTTTAAGTGAAATAATTACAGACTTTTTTAACCAGTTGAAATCCAAATCAAGAGGCTATGCTACTTTAGATTATGACATGGTTGGTTATGAAGAGTCTGATCTCGTCAAGTTAGATATCTTAGTAAATAAGGAGCCTGTCGATGCCCTCTCAACTATTGTATTTGAAGAGGATGCCCATTATGAGGGGCAGAAATTGGTAAGAAAGTTAAAGAAATTGATACCCAAGCAGATGTTTAAAGTACCTGTCCAGGCTGCTATCGATAATAATATTGTGGCCAGGGTTAATATTCCCGCTAAAAGAAAGGATGTCCTGCAAAAATGTTATGGGGGAGATGTAAGCAGGAAACGCAAACTACTGGAAAAACAAAAGCAGGGTAAAAAGAGAATGAAAAAAGTAGGTAAGGTAGATATACCGCAGGAGGCCTTTATGGCTGTCTTAGAAAGGGATGAAGATGAGTAAGTATTTAAATTATGATTCTCCTTTTGGACTATATATTCATATACCCTTTTGTAAAAGCAAGTGTAACTATTGTGATTTTTACTCTATTAAATACAATGATGAGAAAAAACAGCAGTATATTAAGGCATTAAGCAAAGAAATTGAACTTTACACTGATAGATTGCGGAATGAAACGGTCAAAACGATCTATTTTGGAGGCGGTACTCCCAGTGTTTTATCACCGAAGAAGGTAGAACATATAATAAATAAAATAACAAGTAACTTTAATCTAATTGATGATATTGAAATATCGATGGAAGCCAACCCGGCCAGTTTGAATTTAGAAAAGATAATAAAATACAAGGAAGCTGGTATTAATAGATTGAGCTTGGGGGTTCAATCTTTTCTTAATAAAGAGCTTAAGTTTTTAGGTAGAATCCATACTTCAAAAGAGGCTGTAAAAACAATTGAACAAGTAAAAAAGTACTTTGATAACTTTAGTCTCGATATCATATTTGCTCTGCCGGGCCAAAAATTAGAAGATTTTAAATATAGTCTAAATAAAGCAATCAACTTTAAACCGGTTCATCTTTCCTTATACAATTTACAGATTGAGGAAGATACACCCTTATATAATAGGCTGGAAGCCGGTGAGATAGAACCGATATCTGAAAAATTAGATTATCAGATGTATAACTTTGCTATCAAGAGATTAAAAGATATAGGCTATCAGCATTATGAGATCTCCAACTTTGCCCAAGCGGGTTACCGTTCACAGCACAATTTACTTTACTGGCAGTATAAGCCCTATTTAGGATTAGGTCCTTCTGCCCATGGGTTTAATGGTAAGAAAAGGTACTATAATATAATAGATTTAAACTCCTATGTAGATGTTTTAAGTAAAGACAAATTACCCATAAAAAAGAAGATTAACCTAAGTAAAGATGAATTAATTTCAGAAATGATGTTTATGGGTTTGAGGTTAATAGAGGGAGTCAGCAAAAGAGACTTTCAAGAGCGGTTTAATGTTTCTATCCATGATATATATGGAGAGGCAATAAAAAAATTAAAAAAAGACAATTTACTTAAAGAAAGTGACAAAAAATTATATTTAACCAAAAAGGGTATCAACCTAGGCAATATCAGCTTTGCAGAGTTTTTACTTTGACCTATATTTTGCCCAAAATTTAGGATAAAAGTATTTGACAAAAACATAGTGATATGTTATTTTATTAATAGTTATTAGCACTCTGCTTAGTTGAGTGCTAAAAAAGAGGTGAAGATGATGGTTGCAAATTTAGATGAGCGCAAAAAGAATATACTACATGCCATCATTCAAGAACACATTATAACAGCTTCTCCAGTTGGTTCACGTACTATCGCTAAAAAATATGATCTCGGAGTTAGCTCAGCTACAATCAGGAATGAGATGGCAGATTTAGAGGAATTAGGTTATCTTGAACAACCCCACACCTCAGCTGGCCGTATTCCTTCTGATAAGGGATATAGGTACTATGTGGATATCCTTATGAATAATAAGGGGATTAATTCCGAAAAGTTGATAAAAACACTTTCAGAAATAACAAAGGATAGACATGGTTTACATGAAATTGTATCGAGTATGACAACCATGTTATCTGAATTTACAAAGTATGCTACAATGATTACAGAACCTGAATTTAAAGATATTCAGATTAGTGAACTGCAGTTAATGAAAGTGACTAACAATAAATTACTGCTGGTAATGGTAACTGACAACGGTTTTGTGAGTGATAAATTAATCAATACCAAAGAAGAACTATCGCGTAGAAAGATCCGTTATATAAACAATTTCCTAATTAATAAGATAAAGGATAAAAATATTTCACAATTGGATAAAGATTACTTTGAAGAAATTGAAAAGGAATTGGTTCAAAAGATAAATTTATCACAGAAATTGTTTACCATTATTAATGATGAGATTGAGCAATTAATCAAACCAGAAGATGTAAAAATATATATCGGGGGTACATCCTATATTCTCGACCAACCAGAGTTCAATGATATAGAGTATTTAAAGAAAGTATTAAATATACTTGACCATGAAGATATGTTAAAGAAATTAATTAAAGCTGAAAACAATAAAGAATTAGAAGTAAGAATTGGTCATGAGAATGAAATGGAAGAAATGCAGCGGTGCAGTGTAGTTATAGCAAACTATTCAATAGGTGATAAAGCAGTAGGTAAAATAGGGGTATTAGGACCGACCAGAATGGAATATCCCCGCGTGATATCAACTGTCAATATAGTATCAGATATCTTAAGTAAAATTATATCAGAGGTGAGTAAATAATGGTGGCAAATGAGGACAATAACTTTGAAAATGAAAAGGGAACTGTTCAGGAAGAAAAACAAAATATGGATAAAAAAGAAACGATAGATTTAGAAGAAGATATAACAGAGGAAGTAATGGAAGAACGTTTAGATGAAATAAAACAACAATTGACAGAAGTTACGGAAGAAAAAGATGAATACTTAAATAAATTAAAAAGATTAAAAGCTGATTTTGTCAACTACCGCAACAGAGCAAAGAAAGAAAAACAACAAATAGAAGCAAAAACTAAGATAGAAATTATAAGTTCATTATTACCGGTAATTGATAATTTTGAGAGGGCCTTGCAGTCTGTTGATGAAGATTCGGAATTTCTATCGGGAGTTAAGATGATTCATAAACAGTTAATAGATGTTCTGAAAAAAGAAGGTCTGGAAGTTATAGACACGGAAGGTAAAGAGTTTGATCCTGCTTACCATGAAGCTGTAATGCAGGTGGAAGCGGAAGATGTTGATTCTGGCTTTATTGTGGAAGAGATTCAGCGTGGTTACATGATGGAAGACAAAGTTGTTAGACCAGCCATGGTTAAAGTGGCTCTCTAGTATACTTTTAAATAAATTATTGTATATAAAAGGAGGAATCTTTAATGAGTAAGATACTAGGAATTGACTTAGGAACTACTAATTCTTGTATGGCTGTTATGGAAGGTGGCGAACCGACTGTAATACCAAATAAAGAAGGTAAGAGAACAACACCCTCTGTTGTTGCTCACTCTAAAAAAGGGGAAAAGCTTGTTGGTGAATATGCTAAACGACAGGCTATAACCAACCCTGATAATACCATTGCCTCAATTAAGAGAGAAATGGGTCAGGATCTAAAAAAGAAAATGGGTGATGATGACTATACACCAGAACAAATTTCTGCAATGGTATTGCAGAAGATGAAAAAAGACGCAGAGGACTACTTAGGTGAAGATATCGAAGAAGCAGTTATAACAGTACCTGCCTACTTCTCTGATTCACAAAGACAGGCTACCAAAGATGCGGGTAAGATTGCAGGTTTAACGGTTAAAAGAATCATTAATGAGCCGACAGCAGCCTCATTAGCATATGGACTTGATGATGAATCAGAACAAACAATATTGGTTTTCGACCTAGGTGGAGGTACATTTGATGTCTCTATATTAGAACTAGGTGATGGAGTATTTGAAGTGATCTCAACTAATGGTAATAATAAACTAGGTGGAGATGACTTTGATGAAAGAATAATTGATTATCTTGCAGATGAATTTAAAAGTGAGACCGGTATTGATCTAAGAGAAGATAAAATGGCTTTACAGCGCTTAAAAGATGCAGCTGAAAAAGCTAAGATAGAGCTATCAAGTGTAAAACAGACCAATGTTAATCTACCATTTATCACACAAACTGAAGATGGACCAAAACACTTAGATGTTGATATAACAAGAGCTAAATTTGAAGAATTGGTTGAAGACCTAATTCAAAAGACAATGGGACCAACCGATCAGGCCTTAGAAGATGCTGGATTTGGCCCCTCTGAGATTGATGAAGTAATTCTGGTAGGAGGCTCAACTAGAATTCCAGCCGTCCAAGAAGCAGTTAAAGATAAAATAGGAAAAGATCCTCATAAAGGTATTAACCCCGATGAAGTTGTAGCCGTTGGTGCTGCAATTCAGGCCGGTGTATTATCGGGTGAAGTGGATGATATCGTACTATTAGATGTTACTCCCTTATCCTTAGGTATTGAAACACTCGGTGGAGTATTTACCAAATTAATTGATAGAAATACAACAATACCGACTTCTAAAAGCAAGATATTCTCTACTGCTCAGGACAATCAAACCGCTGTAGATATTCACGTCTTACAGGGTGAAAGAGAAATGGCGAAGGACAATAAAACTCTGGGCAGATTCCAATTAACAGATATACCACCAGCTCCAAGAGGAGTACCTCAAATTGAGGTTGAATTTGATATAGATGAAAATGGTATTGTACACGTCTCTGCTAAAGATAAAGGTACAGGTAATGAACAAAACATCACAATCAAATCTACCTCTAATCTTTCCGAAGAAGAAATAGATGAGATGGTCAAAGAAGCCGAAGAACATGCTGAAGAAGATGAAAAAAAGAGAAAAGAAGTTGAAACCAAAAATGAAGCTGATGCATTAATCCATACAACCAAGAAAACATTAGATAAAGCAGGCGATAAAGTAGATGACTCCTTAATTCAAAAAGTAAAAGATGCCCGTGATGAATTACAGGATGCAATTGATGAAGATGATATTGACTTAATTGAAGAAAAGATGGAAGCCTTAAATGAACAATTAACTGAATTAAGTTCTCAACTTTATTCACAAGAACAAGGAGCCCAAGGACAGGCCGGCGCCCAACAAGCTGGAGCACAACAGCAGGCAGGTGCCCAACAACAAAGTGGTGCTTCATCGGCCGAAGATGACACAGTCGATGTAGATTACGAAGAAGTAGATGATGAAAATCAATAATAATTATGTTATAATACAAAAAAAGGGGTTAATTCCCCTTTTTTTGATTGTATTACTTTATGAGGTGATTTGTAATGCCAGGTAAAAAGGATTATTATGATATCCTGGGTGTTGATAAAGATGCATCCCAAAAAGAGATTAAAAAAGCATATAGAAAGTTAGCAAAAAAATACCACCCCGATATGAATGATGGAGATGAACAAGCGAGTGAAAAGTTTAAAGAAATATCAGAGGCCTATGAAATATTAAGTGACCCTGATAAAAGAAAAAGATATGATCAGTATGGTCACTCCGGTATTAATGAAGAAGACTTTAACTTTGATGACTTTGCTCGCGGTGGTTTTGGTGGTTTTGAAGATATATTTGACATGTTCTTTGGAGGAGGCATGGGCGGTAGAACAAGAAGCAGCCGCCGACGCAGACCGCAGCGCGGTCGTGACCTCCAGTATAAGTTAAATATTTCTTTTGAAGAAGCCGCTTTTGGAGCTAAAAAGAAGATTACGATTCCCAGATCTGAGACCTGTCCAAAATGTAATGGTACAGGGGCCGAAAATGAATCTGATATAAAAACCTGTCCGAAATGTAATGGCCAGGGAC
>DATGCJ010000173.1:0-2253 GCA_035312025.1 Halanaerobiales bacterium
TATCATAATTGGAATTGTGTTTTATTATTTATACAAAAAAGGATATTTACAGTTAAAGCCAGATAGAAAAAGCGAAGACACTAGAAGACATGTTTTAGAAAAGGCAAAAGAAAAGTATGAAAACGGTGAACTAAGTGAAGAAGAATATGAAAAGATAAAAAAAGACCTTAATCAATAAAAACACGGGGGTATCATTTTATGAAACCAAATATTTTATATATTCATTCCCATGACACAGGGCGTTATATTGAACCTTATGGATATCCGGTTGAAACACCCAATCTACAAAATTTAGCAGAAGAGGGTGCTTTATTTAGGGAAGCCTTTAGCACTGCCCCGACCTGTTCACCAAGTAGAGCCAGCCTCTTAACAGGCCAATATCCACATAATAATGGCCAATTGGGTCTAGTAAACAGGGGATTTGAATTAGATGATCCCAGTAGGCATATAGTTAACACCTTAAAAAAGGAAGGTTATAATTCAGCTCTAATAGGGATGCAGCATATAAGGAAAGATCCTAAAACCATAGGGTATGATAAAATATTGGATGTGGATAGTAATTACGCTAAAGATGTTACTCCTACCGCCTTAGACTTTATTGGAAACAGTATTGAGGCCCCTTTCTTTTTAAGTGTTGGTTTTGAAGAAACTCACCGCCCTTTTCCTGAAATTACAGATAAAAAAGAAATTAAGTATAGCAGACCACCTGCTGACATTCCAGATACCTATAGAACAAGGAAAGATATGGCCGCTTTTAAAGAAAGCGCCAAACAGCTAGATCACGGTATAGGTAAAATACTATTAAAATTAAAAGAAAAAGATCTATATAAGAATACAATTATAATTTATACTACTGACCATGGAATAGCTTTTCCTAAAATGAAATGTACATTATCAGATTTGGGAATTGGGGTAGCTTTAATAATAAAAGGACCTAAAATTTTTGAAGAAGGAAAAGTAATAGATTCACTAGTTTCTCATATCGACATCTATCCAACTTTATGTGAGATATTAGATATAAATAAGCCCAACTGGTTACAGGGCAAATCTTTAATACCCTTATTAAACAGCAACAAAGAAGAAATTAGAGAAAAGATATTTGGAGAGGTAAATTATCATACTGCTTATGAACCAATGCGGACAGTTAGAACCCAGAGGTGGAAGTATATTAAACATTTTAGAAACCGAACTAAACCTTTTTTAAGTAATACAGATGAAAGTTTAACAAAAGATGTTTTTATGGAATACAATTGGCATAATTCCTTTGTACCACAAGAAGAACTATATGATACTTTGCTTGATCCAACTGAATCAAATAATTTAGCTTATGAGTCTTCTCATAAAGATATATTAGAAAAAATGCGTGAGGAGCTTGATCATTGGATGGAAAAAACAGATGATCCCTTAAAGAGAGGTGAAGTACCAAGACCTAAAGAAGCTGTCGTTAATAAAGATGATGACCAAAAGGCAGATCAGGTCTGGAATTATACCGATAAAAAAGAAGGTTTTCATTAAATAAATCGAGAAGAATTGCTCAAAAACACCTTTAATTTATAGAAAATATTTGTTAAGATATACAAAGTAATATAGTAAATAATAGGGATGGTTTAAATGGATATTATATTAATTGCTGTGGCTTTAGCGCTTGATGCTTCAGGTGTCTCGATGGGAGTTGCCTGTGGAACAAAATTAAATATGAAAAACAGAATATCTCTTATTTTATCCTTTGGCTTTTTTCAATTTTTATTAGCCTTAAGTGGAGCCTTATTAGGTAATTTTATTAATACAAGGATAATTAGAATAAGTGATATAGCAAGTGGAGTAATTATATTTATAATTGGGATTATTCTTTTTCGAGAAGGATTTAAAAGGGAAGAGGAATGTATTTATCGCAGATTAACATTTTGGACCGTTGCTATATTGGGCATAAGTGTCAGCATCGATGCCCTGGGGATAGGCTTTTCCATAATGCATAAAGAGATGTTTTTAAATATGTTGAATAAATCTTTGATAATAGGTATTGTAGCTGCCATTTTTACTATGTTTTCCCTTTATATCATTAGATACCTTAAAAAGATTATTATAATTGAAAAATATTCAGATTTTATTGCGGGAATTATTTTAATTATTTTTGGAATAAATATGATTTTGTAAGATTTTACAGCAGGATAATCTATATGATTAAAGAATATAAAAGAATAGAATAAAATTAAAAATTAATTATCAGGTACTTTCATTTACAGAAAGTTTAAA
>DATGCJ010000174.1:0-8173 GCA_035312025.1 Halanaerobiales bacterium
AAAAGATACAATGGATGACACCAAACGTATTAATCAGGAGTTTATAAATAAAGGCTTTGTAGCCAAGTATAATTTTGAAGATATTATAGGAGAAAGCAGGGCCAACAGAAAAGTAAAAAAAGTAGCTAAAAAACTGGCAAAGACAGATTTAACTATTCTAATTGAAGGTGAAAGCGGGACCGGCAAAGAGCTGTTTGCCAATGCTATTCACAATAGTTCGAAAAGGAAAAATGGACCTTTTTTAGCAGTAAACTTCAGTGCCTTACCAGATAAGTTAATTGAAAGTGAACTCTTTGGTTATGAAGCGGGTGCTTTTACCGGGGCTAAAAAGGAAGGTAAGAAAGGACTATTTGAACAGGCCGATGGCGGGACAATTTTTTTAGACGAAATCGGTGATATTTCCATCGAAGTCCAGGCCCGCTTATTGCGCGTACTGCAGGAAAAAGAATTAATGCGAATCGGGGGTAATAAGATAAATAAAGTTGATGTAAGAGTTATTGCTGCGACCAATAAAAATCTATGGAATTTAATTGAAGAGGGTAAGTTTAGAAAAGATCTTTATTACCGCTTAAAAATTGGCTATTTGAAGCTGCCCCCTTTAAGAGAACATAAAGAAGACTTAAGAGAATTAATGGATTACTTTATTGAAGTGGAAAGTACTAAGCCCATTGCAATAAAAGAAGAAGTATTTAATGAACTTTTAAAGTATGACTGGTATGGTAATATAAGAGAGTTAAAAAACACCCTTAGTTACATGCTGGCAGTAAGAGAGGGTAAAAAAATTACCTTAGCAGATATACCCAATCGTGATTTCTTTAAGGGCGAGATAGTTATTGAGAAGGATAGGTTTAACCAAAATTTAAACCTAACGGATGAAGAGAAGTTTTTATTAGAATTGATCGACCAGTTAAAACAGAGAAATAATGTAGTTGGTCGGAGACTTTTAGCTGAGAAAGCGCAAAATACTTCCTTTCCCCTTACCAAATATCAAATTAGAAACCGGCTTAATAAATTGGAAGAAAAAGGTTTAGTTAAAAAAGGTAAAGGGAAAAAAGGCACCGCTTTAACAACCTTAGGAGAGAAATATATAAACCAATAAGACCATTAAGCCTTAATGGGCCACCAATAAAACCCATTAAGGCTTTTTTTATATAAAAAAGCCCGTCATATTAACTTTGTTAATTGGCACACAAATTGCATAATATTATATGGTAGAAATATATATTTGTGAAAGGAGTTTTTTAATGAATATTATAATAAAAAATGCCGAAATATTTGATCCTAATTTCATAGGGAAGAAGGATATTTGGGTAGTAGGAGATAAGATAATAAGTATAGAGGATAATATAAGCGAAAATTTTAACTTAAATTTTCTTAATTTTAAAACAATTAATGCTGAAGGTAAATATTTGGTGCCGGGCTTTATTGATACCCATGTCCATTTTTTAGGAGGAGGGGGAGAAGGCGGTTTTAAGACCCGGACACCCGAAATTAAGTTGACCGATATCACAAAGGGAGGAGTTACTACTGCGATCGGCTGTTTGGGCACAGATAGTGTTACCCGAAACTTACGATCTTTACTCGCTAAAAGTAAAGCTTTAGAAGAAGAAGGAATTACAACGTATATGTACACCGGTTCCTACCGGATACCGGTCAATACAATCACAGAAGGTATTAGAGAAGATATCATATTAATAGATAAAATAATAGGAACGGGAGAAGTGGCGATAGAAGACCACCGCTCATCACAACCGACCTATAATGAGTTTAAGAAAGTGGTCGCAGAGACCAGTATTGGGGGTATGTTGGCCGGTAAAGCAGGTATAGTTAATATTCATATGGGGGGAGGAAAAAACGGCTTAGGCTACCTATATAAGATTATAGAGGAGGATATCCTCTCACCAAAAAATATGCTGCCCACCCATATTAACAGGAGCCAAACATTACTTGAACAGGGTAGGGATTATGCTAAAATAGGTGGTCTGATAGATTTAACGACCAGTTCTTCAAGTAATCAACAGAAAACAAATGAATGTGCGGCAAGCTTAAAATTTTTACTTGAAGAAGGTACCCCAATTGAAAATATAACTTTTAGTTCTGATGCTCAGGGTAGTTTACCCAAATTTGACGAAAATGGCAAGATGACCGGAATGCGGATCGGACAAGTATCCTCACTTTTTGCGGCTGTAAGGAGTGCCGTGAAAGATCTTGATATAAATCTTGAAACTGCCTTAAAAGTAATAACTGAAAATCCAGCCCGGATTTTTAATTTAGAAAATAAGGGTAAGATCAAAAAAGATAATGATGCAGACCTTGTCATTTTGGATAAAGAGAGCTTAGAAATTGAATCAGTAATAGCAAAAGGCGAAATATTATTTGAAGACAAACAGGCAGTCGTTAAAGGAACTTTTCAGTAAGGAGGAAAAAATATAATGTCTAATAGGAAAAAATACTGGGCAAATAAAGCCTTAAGAACGATTATAACTGCTATCGGTGTTACCCTAATTGCATTTTTAATCTTACACCTAACGCCCGGAGACCCGGCCCGAATTATGTTAGGTCCTTATGCGAGTGAAGAAAATATTGAAGCTGTTAGGGCTAAATATAATTTGGACAAGCCACTCCATATCCAGTATCTGGCCTGGATGTCAAATCTACTTAAAGGAGATTTGGGTACTTCCATAAGATATAATCGGTCGGTTAATACTTTAATAAAAAACAGGATCGGTCCGACCTTAATTTTAACCCTGTCGGGACTGGTGATATCAGTTGTTCTCGGGGTGGTGATGGGCATTTTGGCTGCCCTTAAACGGAACAGCTGGCTTGACTATTTAACAACGGTGCAGGCCATATTTTGGATTTCAATTCCCTCGTTTTGGTTGGGTATACTATTCTTATACATATTCGGTTTAAAGCTGCGTTGGGTACCAATTGCCGGTATGGTTAGTTTTGTATCGGTAATACTACCTGCTTTAAGTTTGGGTTTAAGACAAGAAGCCTGGTTTGCCCGACCGATGCGGGCCGAAATGCTGGAAGTCTTAAACCAGGAATATATCAGAGCAGCCAAGGCGAAAGGTTTAACATACTATGTGGTTGTAACTAAACACGCCTTAAGAAATGCCTTGATTCCCATCATTACAATGTTAGCTTTAAGATTGCCCTGGATAATAGGTGGTTCGGTTGTTGTAGAAGTTGTCTTTTCCTGGGGTGGTCTGGGAACCTTACTTGTCAATAGTGTAAAAGCTAGAGATTACCCGGTAGTTCAGGCGATACTCTTATTAATCTCTATTGCCGTAGTATTAGCTAATTTATTCGCTGATGTTATCTATACCTGGGTAGATCCCCGCATTAGGATGGAGGGTTAGCGATGAGTGAAATCAATACTAATGTTAATGAAGAAATCAATGTAGAAAACATAAAAAAAGAACTCAGCCAATTAAAAAACAAAAAGACCAGCCAGCTCAGCCTGGTATGGAGAAGGTTTAAAAGCAATAAACTGGCTTTAGTCGGTTTTATCTTCGTTACAATGATCATCTTTGTAGCTATCTTCGCACCTGTCTTAACACCCTATGAACCTTTTGCGACCAATCCCAGCAACCGACTGATGGCCCCTTCCCGTGCCCACTGGCTGGGTACAGATGCCATGGGCCGGGATGTCTTAACAAGATTATTTTACGGGGCCCGTATTGCCTTACAAATAGGTGTCTTGATCATACTTTTTGAAGGTTTGATCGGTATTCTGATGGGAGTTATCTCCGGCTTTTTCGGCGGGATTATAGATAGTATCGTGATGAGGTTGGTCGATATCTTAAGATCCTTCCCCGTGATTATCCTGGCGATGGCGATCGCCGGTATCATGGGACAGGGATTATATAATGTGGTGATTGCCCTTGGTATTGTAGGATGGACGACCTATGCCCGCATGGTGCGCAGTAAGATCCTATCGATCAAAGAAGCAGACTATATCGAGGCGGGTTATTCGATCGGAGAGTCTACTTTCTCCATTATCACAAGATATATTATACCGAATGCGATACCCACCGCTATAGTTATGATCAGTATCATGATGCCGACCGCATTAATAGCGAGTGCCACCTTAAGCTTTTTGGGTTTAGGAGTACAGCCGCCCACCCCTTCCTGGGGTTCGATGGTATCGGCCGGGCGGGACTATCTCCTGCAGGCGCCCTGGATATCAACTTCAGCCGGCTTTTTCATCATGTTCACGGTCTTAGGTTTTAACTTTATCGGTGATGGTCTAAGAGATGCACTGGATCCCACTACCAAACATTAATCAGATAAAGGGGAAATATATATGAGTGAATTACTTGATATAAATGATTTGAAAGTATATTTCAATACAGAAGAGGGAGTCGTCAAAGCCTTAGCCGGAGTTAATTTCACCGTTGAAGAAGGGACCTTCCATGGACTGATCGGTGAAACCGGTTGTGGTAAGAGTGTGACCGGCCTCTCTATCTTAAAGCTTTTAGATAATAATGCCCTGATCGAAGGGGGAGAGATTATCTATAAGGATGATGACCTTTTATATAAAACAGAAAAAGAGATGCAGAGGGACTACCGCGGTAACGAAATCGCGATGATCTTTCAGGACCCCGGCTCTTCTTTAAACCCTGTTTTTACAATCCAGGACCAGGTAGAAGAATCGGTTAAGATGTACAAGAAAGCTTCTACCCAAAAGTACAGGGAGATCGTTATCGAAGAGTTAAAAAAGGTAAAACTACCTGATGTGGAAGGTTTATTAAAAAAGTATCCCCACCAGTTAAGTGGGGGCATGAAACAGCGGGTCATGATTGCGATGATGTTGGCCTGTAATCCTAATCTTTTAATCGCGGATGAGCCGACCACTGCTTTAGATGTATCAATACAGGCCCAGTTCTTACAGGTCTTAAAGAACCTAAAAGATAGGTTTAATATGACCGTACTCTATATTACCCATGACCTGGCAGTGGTAAGTGAGATCTGTGATTATGTATCTGTCATGTATGCGGGCCGGATAGTAGAAAACGTACCGGTACGAGAACTGTTTAAAAATCCCGTTCATCCTTACAGCTATAAGTTGGTACACTCCGTCTTAGGGGTAGAGACCAACCTGGATGATCTAGAAGAGATACCGGGTTCGGTTCCGAGGTTGATTAACCCACCTAAAGGTTGTCGGTTCCATCCTCGCTGTGAAGAAGCGATTGAGATCTGTAAAAAAGAAGTACCACCGCTTAAAAAAATCGGTGAAAAACATTTCGTAGCCTGTCATAGAAGGTGATAAAATTGGAAAATACATTAATAGAAGTACAAAACTTAAAGAAATATTTTGAAACCCCCGGTGGTTCCTGTAAGGCAGTTAATGGAGTAGATTTAAAGATAAAACAGGGAGAAACCTTTGGTTTGGTCGGGGAGTCCGGCTGTGGAAAATCAACCTTAGTTAGAACCATCCTAAAATTGATCGAACCGACCTCCGGAAAGATCTATCTGAACGGAGAAGATATTACCGGTTATGAAAAAGAACAGTTAAGGGAGTTAAGAAAGCGGATGTCGCTTGTTTTTCAGGATCCCCATTCTTCTTTAAATCCCAGGATGACGGTTTTTGATATTCTATCAAGGCCCTTTAAGATCCATAAGCTAACCAATAGTAATGAGGAGACAATGATAGAGATCGTAAAACTTCTTAAACTGATGGGAATGCAGCCCGAACACATGATAAGGTTTCCGCATGAGTTAAGTGGGGGCCAAAAACAAAGGATCGGGGTGGCGAGAGCTTTAGCCGTTAAACCGGAGATAATCTTTTTGGATGAACCGACCTCAGCTTTAGATGTTTCGGTTCAGACCAAGATATTAAAGTTATTGGAAAAGACCAAGAAGTTAAGAGACCTAACCTACTTTTATATTTCACATGATATTAACCTGATCAGAGTTGTATCAGACCGGATCGGTGTCATGTATTTAGGCAAGATAGTAGAGATCGGGAAGGCGGATTCGATATATGATAACCCTAAACACCCTTATACCAAAGGCTTATTTGCGTCAGTACCGGAACCGGACCCCGATAAAAAAATTGAAGGTGAACCATTAACGGGAGAGGTACCGAGTCCCGTTAATCCGCCCAAAGGATGTAACTTTTCACCCAGGTGTCCTTATGCTGATGATAAATGTAGAGAAGTAGAACCTGAACTACAATATTTATCAGATGGAAGGAGGGTTGCCTGCCATAAAGATAACTTAGAACAATACAATTTATTATAAAAATAAACAGGAGGTTATTAATGTGAGAAAGAGTTTATCAGTTCTTTTAGTATTATCATTATTGTCTGGTTTGATGATCTTTTCAGCTGTAGCTTTTGCTCAGGATGATATGTCAACCGTGGATATTGCTATTCAGGCTGAGCCATCTAAGTTAAATCCAATTACTTATCAGGACACAGAAACCGACTTTGTTTTAAGTCAAATTTGTGACCCTTTAGTAGAAGTTTCACCCGAGGGTTCCTATACTGCTGAGGGTGCAGTAATTGAAGATTATATGGTAGAAGAAGATGGTAAAGTATATGTATTCAAGATTAGAAAAGGTATCAAATTTCATAATGGTGAAGACTTAACTGCAGAAGATGTTAAGTTTACATACGAATCATTGATGGATAAAGATTTAGCTTCACCACACAGAAGTTATTATGAAGGTATTGAAAAGTTAGAATTAGTTGATGAATATACACTTAAAGTTACTTTAGGTGAAACTAATGTTACTTTCTTAACCAATGCAAGACTTCGTAATCATGTATTACCGAAAGACTATATTGAAGAAGTAGGCTGGGACGGCTATGAACAAAAACCAGTCGGAACTGGTCCTTACGTATTTGTTGAACATGTGCCAGGTCAAAGAATAGTACTCAAGGCAAATGAAGATTACTGGGATGGAGATCCTCATATTGAGAATTTAATATTTAGATTCTATCCTGAAACTACCTCAGCTGTAATGGCCCTGCAGACAAAAGAAATTGACTTTATTGCAGAACTACCGGCTGAAGTATTCCAGGATCTAAAAAGCAAAGAAGATGTAGGACTAAAATTTGGCACTTACAATAAATTTGAAGACCACAGGATTTGCTTTAACAAAAGAGAAGATTGTATCTTTAGTGATGTCCGTCTAAGAAAAGCAGTTGCCTATGCAATTAATAGACATGAATTAATTGAATTAACAAGAGGAGAAATGGCAGTACCTGCTGTAGGTAGAGTACCTGGCTTCCACCCGGCAAGTGCTCCTAATGCTAATGCCTATGAAGAAGATCTAGATAAAGCAAGAGAACTTATGTCTGAAGCAGGTTATCCAGATGGATTTAAAACAAAGATCTTTGCTCCTTCTGGTTACAGAGAAAGAGTTCTAGAAGTACAACAGATTCAGCAGCAATTGGCAAGAATCGGAATTGAGGTAGAAGTTGTCACACTTGAATGGGGAACTTATCTGGATGTAACAGCCGAAGGTCAAGCTCCCATGTTCAGAGAAAGATGGTCAGCTGGAGTACCTTCACCCTATAGTTTCATTGAAAACTGGCATTCCGAATCAGGCTGGAACTCTATCTTTGGTACCTATGAAAATGATGAAGTAGATGCATTGATTGATCTCATCAAAAAGACTACCAATCAGGAAGAAAGATGGCAGTTATATAGAACAGTACAAAACTTAGCGATGGATGAAGTTGCTTCTTATCCACTATATTGGCCTGTAATCGGGGAAGCATATAATGACCAATTAGTTATTCCCGAACACGTATGGAATGTATTCAAAAGGCCTATCTATAATGTAGACCTATGGCATTTTGAGTAAATACAGGTCATAATTAAATATATCAATTAAAAGGCAGCCCCTTACGGGTTGTCTTTTTTCTTTGAAATATATTATAATATAATAAATGCAATATCTTTGAGGTGAAATTTATGTATCTCGACTTAATAAAAAAACGCATTAAAAATAGTCAAATAAAACCTTTGGGTGTAAAGGCCAAATATGCTGTTTTGGTTCCCATGCTTAGATTAGAAGATAAATTACATTTAATTTATGAGATTAGGTCAGAAGAAATTGGTACCCAACCAGGTGAGGTTTCATTTCCTGGCGGTAGAATAGAGGAAGGTGAAACGGCCCGCGAGGCTGCCGTGAGAGAAACGGAAGAAGAAC
>DATGCJ010000175.1:0-5507 GCA_035312025.1 Halanaerobiales bacterium
AGACAAAGATATACATTAGAATATCAAAAATTAAAAGAAAGAGAAAATAATACTGCGCTTAGTTTCAACAATGGTGAGAATTATATTAAAGACCCGACTGTTCAAAAGGAAAAGGTAAGCTATGGTATTAGATATCAAAAGAGATTTAATGAAAACACTCTATTTAAAGGACACAGTATAAAGACTACTTTAAACAGTGAACAGAATCATTATATAGAAGAGGAACATCAGTTGAGTTTATCTACCAAAATAAGTAATAGGTTTGATACGAACTTTATATATACCAAGCGGAACAACAATTTGAATTTAAAAGAATATAAGTATCAGGCTGATGTTATTAGCCGGCTCTCAACAAAACTAAAATTAAATAGCACCTACCTATATGAATTTGATAATCTAGATTCGGGTAAACAAACGAGCCTAGATAATTTTTTTAGGCTCAAGTTTTCAGAAAATTCATACATATACTGGGGCTGTTTACATAATCTGACAAATGATAAAAAGCATACCCAGTATGGCTTTGATTATATGACAGCTAAAAACAGTAAGTTTAGTTATAAAAACAAGGTTTTAGACACTCAATTTAGACAAGAAAGCTACAAGTATCAAAGAGAAGATGGTTTGCAATTATTTAAAATAGTCAAGAAACAACTACAAAACGATCAATTTGTAAAAAGGTCCTTCGGCCTAAAGTATCCCATAAATGATAAAAGCAATATATCATTTTTAAAGAATGTGTATAACCAAAAGGAGATCAGTACCACCGATATCATTAAATATCAGATGCAGTTTAAAAAAAGAATAACTGCCGGAATAAATTATCTAAGGTATGAATTGAAGCAATCAAATGAAAAAAGATCTGGGATGAGGGGTAATTTAAATTATGATAATAAGGATAGTAAAGGCAGTATTCAATATGAAACTGTAAAAAACAAATCGAATTTATATCAAAAGAGAAAGTTTAATTTTTCCTATGAAAAAGTTATTAAACCACATATTTTAATTTTAATAGCAAGTCAATATAATATTGAAAATAATGAAACAACTAATATTAAAAAGATAGATAATGAAAAGCTTTTTAAACTAAAGTACCGGCCCATAGATAAGAATTATAAATTAATGTATAAGTACTTAAAAGAAATTCAATTAAGTAAAGCAGCCGGCAATTCAAAAAAGGAAAACACAACTCAACATTCTTTAAACTTTCATTATCAAATAAACAGTTTGTTTGCATTAAATACAAATATACAGAAATACCTGATTAAACAACAAAATGATAATAATTTATTTCAAAATGGGATTCAATTAAACCGATTTGGTATAAATTATAAATTTCATAAAGATTATACTCTTAATATAGAATATAGAACACTTTATCAAAAACTATTGGATAATAAAGACAGTGGATACTTAGTAGGATTACAAAAATCAATAAATAATAATCTAAGATTGGCTTTAGAATATAACTTTACCGACTTTAATCATAAGATAAGTGAGTTAAATTTAAAAAATAAAGGTCTTTCCTTAAATATAAACTACAGATGGTAGGAGAAAGGAGATATTAACATGAATTTCAAAGAAAAAATAATTGTGATTTCAATAGTTTTGACAGTAGGTATTACTATTGTCAGTAGTCCTGTTTTTGGTCAAGAGTATTTAGATTTAAGTAACTTTACTAAAATCAATAATGGTTATTGGTTATTAAATTCAGATAATACCAGAGTAACACAGTTAGATAAAACCACCACCGACTTTTACTATCTCTCTGAGAAAGAAATTGAGAATAGAATAATTAAGGGGACGTTCAAGGTTGATACTTTCACTTATGACAGTGACACTTTTGGGTTGGTATTTGGATATCAGAATATAAATGATTCATATATATTTGCCTGGGATAATGGGGGATTGTTCGGAGCCGGCCAGATATTTTATCACAAGAAGCAAGCTTTTGTCCAGCCTGCAATCCCGGGTGAAATCCTTTTTGATGGGCGAGCAGCCAATGCGGGCTGGGAAAAGGGCAAGGAGTATAACTTTAAAGCCGTCTATTTAAAAAACAACTTCAAATTAAGTATTGATGGTAAAGAAGTCATTAATATAAACGGTGAATTCCCGAAAGGCAAGTTTGGATTTTTTTGTTTTTCACAGGCCTATGTGAATTTTTACAATATTGAAGTAACTTCGGCAGATCATTTAATTGAACCTCCGCGTCCACCGCTGGAAGAGATGGAAGAACCTATTAAAATAAATAAAAACACAACCGATAAGACCCTTGCAAATTTTGATCTTTCTTATCAAACATATCAAATAGTTAATAGTTCGGAATATGAAATTAAGAAGGCATATGTAAAAATTGAGATAGATCCGCATTTAAAATTAATAGAAGATAGTCTGAAAATATCTGAAGACCAAGTTAATTCAACCTTTTTTCGAGGAGATAATATATTAAAAATAAGTAATTTTACCTTACAACCTTCAGAAGTACTTGATATAGGATTTTATGTAAAACCAGATTCTGATTTTACTGAAGCAGAAAAATATGAAAATGAAATAGGGGTTTATAGTAAAAATAATAACAGTTTGGTTTCAGACAAAATAATGTCTGTTATAAAGTATAATCGAAATTCAATAAACTACTCAGCACTATTAATTGGACGGGTAAATATTTTTAACAAAGAAATAAGTGAGCACCTCCCTTTCAAAATTATTACTTCTGATGGGAGAGTTATAAAAGTTGATAGTTTAGGCCGTTACCACATCTTATTCAATAACTTTTCTTCTCTATTGGATACAGAAAAGGTGGTATTGGAAATAAAACTGCCAAAAAGATATAATAAGTATACGATTGCCGGTGCCAAAACTAAATTAATTGAAGTAAGACCGGGCCAGCTAATCAAACAGGACTTTAATCTTAAATTAGGAGGTCAAAATGATGGTTAATGATTTTTCTGCAGATGACTATATTAAGAAAGTAAAAGAAGTATTTGAGCAAAATAAAGATGAAGATAAAGCAGTACAGATGGAAAAATACATGAGAAATAAGTTTGAGTTTTATGGTATTCAGGCTAAAGAAAGAAGAGAGTTGAGTAAAAAATTGCAGAAAATCAAAAATAGACCTCCTCATGCTCAATTAAGCCAGGTTATTATTAAACTATGGTCAGCTGATCAGCGGGAACTACAGTACTTTGCTATGGAACTATTTGAAAGATATAAAAATGATTTTCGGATTGGAGATATTAAATTAATGGTGTACATGATTGAAAATAAATCATGGTGGGATACGGTTGATTTTATTGCCAAAAAACTTGTGGGGGAATACTTTAAGGAATACCCGCAATTTAGGGACGAGTTTATAAACAAATGGCTTACCTCCAATAATATTTGGTTACAAAGGACCTCCCTCTTATTTCAACTAGCTTATAAAAAAGATACAGATGAAACTTTATTATTTAGTAATATAAAAAGATTAAAAGAAATAGATGAATTTTTTATTCAAAAAGCAATAGGCTGGTCCTTAAGAGAATATTCAAGGACAGCTCCTAAAAAAGTGGAAGAATTTATTAATAACAACAAGTTATCCAATTTGAGTAGTAGAGAAGGCATGAAGGTGATTAAGAAAAATAAGGAAAAAGATAACAAATAGGACAAATAATATTTGTAGATATTTTAAAAAGGATTTCGATTATCATATAATGAATATGGAAAATAGGATAAAATAAATTACGAGGTGAAAAGAATGGATATAAATTTTTATAATCAGCTTAATAAGAAAATGGAAAAATCCAAAAATGTTTATGTAGTTACAATCGTGGAAGCCGATGGCGAATTATCAGAGCTTAAAGAATTAAAGTTTGCTTTAACAGAAACAGAAGTATTCTATAGTAATCCAGACAAAAAAGCAGATTTAGATCAAATAATTGAGCAAGTAGGCAAAAATATAATATTAAACATGCATAACCCGGAGTTAAAAAAGCTTTCTATAGAGGATAAAGGCAAGATAGAGTTGTACATAGAACCAGTTTCTGATAACCCCAGATTGGTTCTTTTTGGGGCCGGACATATTGCTAACCAGGTTTCAAAAATTGCAAGTTTAATGGACTTTGAGATTACTATTATAGATGATAGAGCAGAGTTTCTTAATAAAGAAAGGTTTCCCGAAGCTGACCATATTATAGTAGAAAAGTATACTGATTATCTAAAAAGGTATGAGCCAGAAAAAAATGACTATGTAGTAATAATTACAAGAGGACACCAATTTGATTATGAAGTATTAAGCAGTGTTATTGACACAGATTGTAAATATGTAGGTATGATCGGTAGTTCAAAGAAAATAAGAGAGGTATTCGATAGATTAAGAGAAGTTGACAATGCTAGTGAAGAACTGCTTGAAATAGTTCATACCCCGATTGGGTTATCGATTGGAGCTGAAACCACAGCGGAAATTGCTGTAGCAATAATGGCTGAAATTGTTCAGGTAAGGAGGCAGAAAGATGAATAAAAGATTAATTGAAGATGTTATTAAGGCTAATGATAAATATGATAGTTTGGCAGTGGCTACAATTATCGATGCAAAATCATCTGCTCCCCGTGATGTAGGAACCAGTATGATCATCTATCCGGATGGAGACACTAATGGTACTATCGGGGGAGGTAACCAGGAAAAAGAAATTATTGAGAAAGCGGTTGAATTACTGAAAGAAGGTAAATCAGGCCGGATGTCATTTAGCCTGACCAGAAAAGAAGCAGCCAAGATCGGTTGGGTCTGTGGTGGAGATATTGAAATTTATATTGAAAATGTAAATCTATAGTTAATTATATATAAACGGATAAACATATAAAAGAGGCCTCTTATCTTAGAGGCCTCTTTATGAGTTTAAAATATGATTTTACCTAATAATATGGTCTAATATATATGGTAGAATTTTGGGTTTTACATTTTCTCCAAATGAATTATTCTGGAGGGTGATCATTTCATTTTCGGGGTGACTGAAATATAATATACCACCCTGAGCTGCTTTTTCTATATTGTTATCTTCAAAAAGTATTTTAGCATCATATGAGTTATAGCTTGCTATACCGTATTGGAGAGCGTCTTTTATATTATTATTTGTAATCTCAATATTATTATAATAAGGAGTTACTTGTTGGTTGAAACCTATTGGTTCTCTCATATAATTATTGAGATCATAATAACTAATACCGTTATTTCTAGTTAAACCAATATCATTGCCCTTAATGGTTGTATTAATAAGCCCTCCCATATTTAATACTGAAATTCCATCATTATAAGTTTGTGCTATACTATTATTTTCAATTAAAATATTTGTTTTATCACTTACTTCCTTTTCTAAATTTACAAGTTTAAGATCATTTAATACTGCCACTGTAATTCCATTATTTACAAGATCATATTCTGATGGACTACTAAAATCTGTTAGGTTTGCTTCATAGTCGTAATAATCAATATAAGGACTGCCAACCTTACCAATTTGATTTTTATAGATCTGTAT
>DATGCJ010000176.1:0-3875 GCA_035312025.1 Halanaerobiales bacterium
TTTAAAGAAGGGGCTGAAGTGTCTATATGGAACAGGTTTATGAGGAGAGAAGAAAACAACTACTGGACGATCTAAGTAACATGAGTGAAGTTGCTGAAGAGATGCTGCAAAACGCTATTAAAGCACTTGATGAAAAAGATACAGAACTTGCCAAAGACGTAATTAATCGAGATGATGTTATGGACAGCTATCAGGTTACGATTGAAGAAGAAGTTACCCGATTATTATCGCTCGATAAACCCCTCTTGAGTGATACTCAATACAGTATCGCTCTTGTTAAGATTTCTAGTGATTTAGAAAGAATTGCTGATCATGCTACTAATATAGCCGAGATTGTGCTCGAATTGAAAAACGAAGAATACTTACAATCCTTAGTTATGATTCCTGAATTAGCCGGTATAGTAAAAGATATGCTGGATGTTGTACTGGAAGCATTTATTACAAAAAATGCTGATCTTGCTGAAGCTGCCTGTAGGCAGGATGAAAGAGTAGATAATATTTATGATCAAATCTATAATAAGAACTTGAAACTTGTGAGTGATAAGGAAGACTTACAAAACATAAACCAGGTATTTAGATTCACCAATGTAGCGAAGTCATTAGAAAGAATCGGAGATCATGCTACCAACATCGGAGAAGAGACAATATTTATCTTAACTAAAAAGAGAACAAAATATTAATATATATAAAAATATTAACTTTCTTAAGAGCCTATCTTCACTTTAGATAGGCTTTTCTTTTTACTTTAAAAAGGAGGTTGCCAATGAGTATTTATATAAAAAACGGAAAAGTAGCAACAGAAGATTCTATTAAACCTTTAAATATTCTGATCGAAGATGATTATATCAAAAAAGTAGATAAATCAGATAACTTTACAGAATCGGAAATAGGTGAAAGTAAAATAATAGATGCAGAAGGCTGTTATGTATTGCCGGGTATGATTGATGCCCATACTCACTATCTCTTAAAATCTCGGAATACCGTTACTGCTGATGATTTTTACAGTGGTTCAATTGCTTCTGCCTTCGGGGGAGTAACTACCTTTATAGATTTCATTGATGATGAGCATGAAAGAGATAGAACTTTTAAGGACTCCCTGGATAACAGGAAAAAAGAAGCCCGTGACGCTGTGGTGGACTATACTTTTCATCAATCTGTAACTCACTTTGATGAACAAAGCCCTCAACAGTTAAGGAAAATAAAAGATGAAGGAATTAGTTCCATTAAGATCTTTACAACCTACCGCAGGGAAGGTTACTTAATTGAGGAAGATAAACTTTATGAATTGTTTAAGACCCTAAAACAGATGGAACTTTTACCTATTGTACATGCTGAAGATAATGAGATTATAGAAAGCAATGAAAAAGAATATAAAAAAGAAGGCAAAACAGATATAAAATACCATCCCGAGATTAGAACGGGAGAAGCCGAAGCTAAAGCCGTAGAGAATATAGCTGAACTAATTAAAATGCTAAAGATGCCCGGCTATATTGTGCACTTATCTTCAAAAGAAGGATTAGAGGTTTTAAGAAAAGAACAGGAAAAAGGGATCAATTTAAAGGCAGAAACCACCCCTCATTATCTTCTTTTAAATAGGGAGTATTTAAAAAGAGAAGATGGTTATCTATACTTTATGACACCACCTCTTAGAACTAAAGAAGATAATGAAAGTTTATGGGATGGATTAATAAAAGATGATATCGATGTTGTAGCCACTGACCATTGTGCTTTTGATATAACTCAAAAGAAAATGGGGGATGATGCCTTTAACACCTTACCAGGTATACCAGGTTCAGAAACCCTCTTCCCTTTAATCCATCATTTCGGCTCAAAAAGAGGGCTGAATTTAGTAGATATTGTAAAGAAACTTTCTACTAATCCTGCTAAGATTTTTGGTCTCTATCCCCAAAAAGGAAGCCTTAAAGAGAATACAGATGCAGATATAGTTATCTTTGATCCAGAAAAATCAAGAAAATTAGAAAATATGTTCATGCATTCTAATGCCGGATATAGTCCATATAACCATATTGAAGTAGAAGGTTATCCTATAACAACCATCAGCCGCGGTAATATTGTTTTAAATCAGGGCGCCTATAGAGGTCATCGGGGGCACGGTAAGTATATTAAGGCAGACAAAAGTAATCTTTATTAATGAACTTTAATGAGATAGGAAAAAAGGGAGAAAAAATTTGAAAAATTTATTGTGAAACCTTGCACAAAGTAATTAATTATGTTATACTATCTTTGAAATCGAAAAACAAGGAAACTCTTAAAACATTTTAAACACTATATTGTTAAGGATTTAAAATTTAATATAACTTATGACACCCCTTCCCTATCTGTTTAAACAGATAGGGTTTTCTAATTTATATAGTAAATTAATAATCAATGGATGATTACCTAATTGATAATAATTCATTTCTAGACTTTTATTTACCTTCGTAACTATGGTATAATTTAAGTAACAATTTCGGAGGTGGTAATCAATGAAAAAAGGTTACAATATTCCCGTAGATGAACTAAAGTGTACATGTGATCCTGATATTTTTTCGTTTGAATCCACAGCTGAATTAGAACCATTTGAAGATGGAATAATTGGACAACAAAGAGCAGTAGATGCAATTGAAACCGGCATGAGAATTGAACATGAAGGATATAATATATATATCTCTGGTGTAACTGGCTCCGGCCGGTCCACTTATGCTAAAACCATAGCAGATAAGAAAGCAGCCAAAAAAGAGGTACCGCAGGATGTAGTCTATGTATTTAATTTTGATAATCCGGAAAAACCAAAAGCGATGAAATTACCTCCAGGTACTGGAATCAGATTAGAGAGTGATATGGAAAACCTTATTAAGGATTTCAAAGAAGAGATACCGGAAGTTTTCCAGGGTGAAGAGTATGACGAAGCCCGTAATAAGATAATGAAACAGTACCAGGAAAGATCAAATGAGATTATGGAAGAATTTAATAAAGAAATTAGAGAAGAAGGATTTACTCTTCAAAACACAGCTAGAGGTACTGTCCCGGTACCTATAGATGAAGAGGGCGAAGTAATTAAACAGGATGAATTTCAAAAACTGGATGAAGAAAAGAAAAGTGAACTTCGTGAAAAAAGCCAGGAAATTCAAAATGATATGGAAAAAATGATGAGAAGAATCAGGGACATTAAGTCAGAAGCTCAAGAAAAATTAAAAGAAATGGAAAAGAAATTAAGTCTAAATGTGATAGAACCGAGGATGGAAAGTTTAAAAGAAAAGTATGATGATATTGAAGAAATTAATCAGTATCTAGATAGAGTAAAACATGATATAACCCAACATCTAGATAAATTCAAAGAAGGTAACGGGGATAGTCAGCAGCAGAGCCTTTCTCAGCTATTCCAGCAGCAGCAAAGTGACGAATCATTCTTTGTTAGATATAAAGTGAACTTGATAGTAGACAATAAAGAACTGCAAGGTGCACCCGTAATCTTTGAACACAACCCGACCTATTATAATCTGTTTGGGAAGATAGAAGCTAAAAGTCAGTTTGGTACTTTAACCACTGACTTTACGATGATAAAAAGTGGTGCTGTTCATGAAGCAAGCGGCGGCTACCTGATTATGAAGGTAAGAGATCTTTTAACAAAACCTTTTGCCTGGGAAACCCTAAAAAGGATTCTAATCAATCAGGAAATAGTTGTTGAAAATATTGGTGAACAGTATAGGAGTATACCGATCAGTGGTTTAAAACCCGAAGGTGTTCACATAGATGTAAAGGTAATATTAATTGGTAACCCCTATATCTATCAATTGCTTTACCATTATGACGAAGAATTTAAAAAGTTATTTAAAATAAGGGCAGCCTTTGACTACGAAATGAAGCGGAATGAG
>DATGCJ010000177.1:0-7571 GCA_035312025.1 Halanaerobiales bacterium
AAACAGCTGGTCAATTTGGATGCAGTGGGAAAAAGCTTTAAAGGAGTCCGGGTTCCAAAAAAGAGATGGTGATATTGAATTCCTAGAAGCTGATAACGGTAAGTATGTGAGTTTTCCCAGGATTGTAGCGAGAAAAAAATAAATATTGATTGGTGGTTAATTTGAATAAAAAAATAATTTTAAAAACAAAACATTTAAATATTAGAAAATTTACAATAAGAGATACTGAGCAGATTTATAACTTGAGTATAGAAGAAGGAATCAAAAGGTGGCTGCCGGACCAGGTATATAAATCGAAAGCCGAGGCCAAAGCCACTCTTCAGTTTTTAATTTCTCAGTATGATTCAGTGCTTGAACCAGATAAAAATCCTTATATCTTAGGAATGGAATTAAAAGAGAAAAAAAGGTTAATTGGCCATGTTGGACTCAGTCCTTTCCAAGGGGAAGTTGAAATTGGTTATGCTGTCGGGAATAAATATCAGGGGTTTGGTTATGCAACTGAAGTTGTTTCTAGTTTCAGCCAATGGGTTTTAAATAATTTAAACTTAGATTTTATCTGGGGAATAGTGAATAAAGACAATAAAGCTTCAATTAAGGTTTTAGAAAAGGCGAATTATAAGTATATTGATAAAGAGAATAATAAATTTAGGTATAAATTTTTGAGAAAAAATGATTTAAAAAGCAAGGTGAAATAATGGTAAATAAAAAAAGTAATGAGAATAGAATTGCTTTGGTAACCGGGGCTAGCCGGTTAATAGGTATAGGTGCAGCTGTTTGTAAAAAACTAGCGGAAGAGGGCATTGATGTTTTCTTTACCTATTGGTCAAGATATGATGCGAAACAAAAATGGGGTATTGAGGAAAGTGAACCTGCCATCTTAAAAAGCCAGATAGAAAAACATGATGTTAGATGTGTTAAGAGAGAAATAGATCTTTCCAATCCAGATAATATTAAAGTACTATTAGATGAGGTTGTTGAAAAATTGGGTACTCCCTCTATTTTGATAAATAACGCCTGCCACTCTACCACTTCAAATTATCAGGATATCGATAGTAAACTAATGGATAACCATTATAATATAAATCTCCGTTTAACAACATTATTAAGTTCCCACTTTGCCCGTATCTTTGATAAAAAAGAAGGTGGTCGGATAATTAATCTTTCTTCAGGACAGTTTAAAGGTCCCATGAAAAATGAATTAGCTTATGCTGCTACCAAGGGAGGGGTGGACGCCCTGACTATAACACTGGCAGCCGAAGTAGCTTCACAGGGTATTACTGTTAATACGGTAAACCCGGGGCCTACAGATACAGGCTGGATGGATCAGACAACAAAAGAAGAACTTAAAGAAAAGTTCCCTTTCAAAAGACTCGGGCGGCCGAAAGATGCCGCTAATTTAATTAGTTTTCTCGTTTCCAAAGAAGCGGCCTGGATAACAGGAGAAGTGATTAATTCTGATGGTGGCTTTTATAATTAAAAATTTTAGAAAAGTTGGTGAAAAAATTGGAGAGCAAACTAGTATTGATTGAGGGCTTACCGAGCACCGGTAAATCTACCACAGCTGAGCTGACCAAAGAAATTTTGGATAAGATGAATATAGATAATGAATTAGTTTTAGAAGGTAATTTAGACCACCCAGCTGATTATGATGGGGCAGCCTATTTCACTGAAGGTCAATTAAAGAAACTTAAAAAAAGATTTAACGAATACGAAGAATTTATAGACAAAATTACTGAGCAGAGAGAAGAAGGATACTTCATTTCTTATATAAAAAGGATCAAAGAATATGAAGATGACTTTCCCAAAGAATTATTTAGAGAAATCAAAAAATATGATATCTATGAAATACCTTTAGATTTAAATAGAAAGTTGATCTTAAACAAATGGGAAAGGTTTATGAAAAAAGTTCAAAAGCAAGACAAAGTATATATCTTTGAATGTGTGTTTATCCAAAATCCTGTAACGGTCAGTATAATAAGGAACAATGCCTCTATAGATACAGCCTATTCCTATATTAAAGAGCTGAAGGATATAATAGACGAACTTAATCCCGTGCTCATTTATCTTGAGCAAAATGATATTGAGAGAAGTTTTAATAAGGTAATTGAAGAAAGACCTGAATGGTGGCTGGATTTCTTTATAGATTATTATACAAACTATGAATTTGGAGAGGAAAGAAATCTAGAGGGTTTAAAAGGAACGATAAAGGGATTAAAAGAAATCGACAGTATTCAAAAAGAATTAATTTCTAAATTAGAGATGCAAAAGTATACATTGGATAATTCTCACTATAATTTAGAAAAAAGTAAAAACAATATAAAAAATATATTAAAAGGAATTATAAAATAATTTATAAAAGAGGTCTTTATCTGGATTTAAAGAATTTAAAAAGTAGTAAATATTAGTATATATAACCATATTTTATTAAAGAAGGTGTTGGTATGGAACAGGCCTTAATTATATGGGGAGGTTGGCAAGGCCACAAACCCAAATTAACGGTGAATATATTAAAAGAGGAACTCAGCAAAAATGAATATAAAGTAAAACTAACAAGTAATTTAGCAGTATTGATAAATGAAGATTTGACTAAATATGATGTGATAATCCCGATCTGGTCGGTGGGCATAAAAAGTACAGTCTATTTAAAAGCACTGCTTGATGCTGTGAGAGAGGGTGTGGGTCTAGCCACGTTTCATGGGGGGATTAAGTGGTTTATCGATGACAACTACTACCACCTCATAGGTGGCAACTATATTAAAGACAGTGAAGAAGAGAGCTTTACAGTGGAGATAGTAAATCAGAACCATCCTGTAACAGAGTATCTTGAAGATTTTGAAATAACAAGTGAACTATATTACCTTCAGTTCGATCCGCGCAATGAGATTTTAGCTGAAGCAGAGTTTAAAGGAGTTAAGATGCCGATAAGCTGGGTTAAAAATTTCGGTGATGGGCGCGTTTATTATACATCATTAGCTCACGCCCCGGAACACTTATTTGAAAAGCATAGTCTAAGGATGCTTTTGGCAGGAATTAATTGGGCTGCTGGTAGGATATAATAGTAATGTGCTATAAGGTTTATTTAAACAAAAACTCAAAATATAATTTTTTAATTCAGAGGTGTTTTTAATGATTTTAGGTATAGATATTGGGGGTTCTACTACAGATATAGTAGGTCTTGATAATAATGAAATTTTTGATTTATTTACGGTTGAGGCAAGTGATCCCACTACATCAGCATATGGAGCATTAGGTAAGATGCTGACAAAAAACAAATTAAATATAGAAGATATTGATAAAATAGCTATTACTGGTGTTGGTTCATCCTATATAGATTCTACCATATTTGGAATCAATACCATTAAAATAGATGAATTTGAAGCAATCGGCTTGGGAGGTTCTTTTTTATCAGGTATTAATAAAACTCTGGTAGTAAGCTTGGGGACCGGCACAGCTATGGTAAATGTTGACGGTAATAAGATTAAACATATTGGCGGGACAGGTATCGGTGGTGGAACATTACTGGGCCTCGGGAAAGGAATTTTAAATATTATTGATTTTGATGAAATTGTAGAACTTTCCAAACATGGAAACCTACACAAGGTAGATTTAACTATCGGAGATATCTCAAATGAAAAGGTGGGTTCTTTACACCAGTCTGTGACCGCTTCCAATTTTGGAAATATCCACAAGATAGCTAATGAAGAAGACTATGCCAAGGGTATATTAAATCTCATATATCAGACCATTGGTATGTTGGCCGTCTTTGGAGCCCAGATGTCTGGAAATGAAGATATTGTATTTACCGGTAAGTTGGCACAGATCGAGGAAGGGATTGCGATTTTAAAGGCTTTAAGGGATAACAAATCATATGATCTTAACCTCCATTTTCCGGAACATGCTACCTTCTCTACTGCAATAGGTTCAGCTATTTCAGTATTAAAAAGACAGGAGACTAACTAAACTTTGAGGTGAAAAAATGAAGATTGTGTATTGGGCTGTAGGACTTGTATTAGTATTATTGGTTTTGGTGTACTTAATATCGGTATTTGGAGAAAGTTCTTTTAATCAAAATGTGGCTGATGATATTGATAAGCTGATTGCTGATGTCAATATTGAACAAGTTGACAAGGTAACTGAAGATGATCTGGAGGGATTACCAGTACCTGTAAAAAGATGGCTTGAGTTTAGTCAAGTAGTTGGGAAAGAGAAGATAAAGACAGTCCGTTTAAAACAGGTGGGCTCGATGCGGACAAAACCGGGCCAAAAAGGTATGGATACAAAGGCTGAACAGTATTTTAATACAGTTGACCCTTCTTTTGTCTGGAAGGCGCGAGTAAATATGATGCCCATGTTGTATTTTGCAGGTGAAGATAGATACTATGATGGACAGGGTAAAATGCTTATTAAGGTTTTATCACTTTTTCCGGTTGTAGATGCGGAAGGTAAAGAGATGAATCAGGGGACTTTAACCAGATATTTGGGTGAAATCATCTGGTTTCCTACCGCTGCTTTAAGTGAATACATAGAATGGGAAGAGATAGATGCTAATACTGCTCGGGCCACAATGAGTTATAAAGGGACGAGTGGTTCAGCCGTTTTTAATTTCGAAGATTCAGGTAAAGTAGTCAGTTTTGAATGTAAGCGTTATTATAATAGTGATGAAGGTTATAGATTGGAAGACTATTATGCTCCGGTCTGGAATTATCAAGAATTTTCAGGTATAAAAATACCTACCCAAGCGAAAGCTATCTGGAGATTGGAGTCGGGTGATTATGAATACTATGATATGGAAATAACCGAGATAGATTATAATATAAAAGATAAGTATTAATAAAAAATAGGTGATCTAGATAGATTTATTTTATTTGATAAAACCCGGATGAATTCAAATAAATAAATTAAAGGAGTTCAAAATGGAAAAATCCAAAAAGAAGAGAGAACTGCTTTTGTTTGTCATTATTGCAATAGGATGGTCTTGGATTTTTTGGTTGGCTGAGATGTTGTTGAATATCAAATTATATGTAGCCCCTTTTGGACCTTTAATTGCCGCATTTTATCTGACCTACATAAAAGAAAATAAAAAAGGTCTTATTAAACTAATAAAAAGAGGTCTGGATTATAAATTTAAAAAAGTTTGGTATTTACCTATAATATTTTTGATGCCGATAATCGCGGGTCTCACTATTTTTATTACGAGTAGACTGGGAGCAGGTTCAGCGAATGTAGATATCTTAACAAAACCGCTACCTATCATTGGGAATTTTGTTTATATACTTTTTCTGGGCGGCCCGCTGCAGGAAGAATTCGGGTGGAGAGGTTATGCCTTGCCCCGACTTCTAAAGAGATATAATGCTTTAGTGGCCAGTATCATATTAGGTTTGATCTGGAGTATCTGGCATTTGCCGCTCAATTTCATTTCACAAGCAGGCCTTCAATATCAGGCAGCAGTATCTTATGTGATAAGTTCAATGATTTTAATGGTCTTTGTCTCGATCTTGTTCACCTGGATCTATACTAATACGGGTGGTAGTATCCTGGCTGTCTTAATATTTCATACTATGTTGAATTTGTCAACATATGTAATTTTCCCTGTTTTTGAATTGGAGATGGGACCACCTATCTATATGTTCTTAATATTAATTGTTACTTTAATTGTTATTTTCACTTTCGGTTATAAAAATTTAACTTATAAAAAGATATAATCATGGAAAAATTAGAAAACTAAGGAGATGGCAGCGTTGAAAAGAAGAAGAATTTGGGTCTTTTTATTACTTTTTATTTTATTAACATTATCTTTCTTTAATACTTCAAATGTAAAAGCTCAGGATCTAAATAATATAGAGTCTTTAAGAGCTTTTTTAGAAGGTTTTATTCATTCTCAGATGGAAGAATATAATGTGCCCGGGGTAACTCTATCTATAGTTAAAGATGGGGCAGTTCTCTTGGAAGAAGGATATGGATATTATGATCTAGAGAATGAAAGTAGAGTCAATCCAGATACGACATTATTTAGACCGGGCTCTGGTACCAAACTATTTGTTTGGACCTCTGTCATGCAGCTAGTAGAAGCCGGTGAAATAGATTTAGATGCAGATATAAATAACTATTTAAACTTTACAATACCAGCGGAAGTGGTTGGACATACCAAAGAAAATGTACAACCGATAACAATGCTGGATTTAATGAACCATACTGCCGGTTTTGAAGAAACCCTTGAACAGTTATTTGTATTATCCCAGGAGAATGTTAAGCCTTTGGGTACCTATCTAAAAGACCATGTGCCAGCCCGAGTTTTTCCGGCCGGTGAACAGATTGCTTATTCAAATTATGGTTCTGCCCTGGCTGCTTATATCGTGGAAAGAGTATCCGGACTGCCATTTTTTGAATATGTAGAACAAAACATATTTAATCCTTTAAATATGGAGAGAAGCACTTTAATACAACCGGTACCGGAAAATATTGAGGGAGAAGTATCTTATGGTTATGCCAAAATAAATGGTGTATTTAAAAAAGATGAATTTGAATATATACAGCCTTATCCAGCCGGTTCTTTAAGTACAACTGCTTCTGATATGTCTAAATTTATGTTAGCTCATTTAAACAATGGATTTTTTGGCGGAAATAGAATATTGGAAGCTGATACAGTCCGTGAAATGCATAGCCAGAGCTTTACTCATTATGAGGAATTTTCAGGTATGGCCCACGGCTTTATAGAGATGAATTATAATGGCTACAGGATTATTACACACGGAGGAGATACCTTTTTATTTCACAGCGGTATATATTTAATCCCGGAATTAGATTTAGGTTTTTACGTATCCTATAACGGCAGAGATGCTGCTTTAGCCAGGGATTCCTTAATAAAGAACTTTTTAGATAGATACTATCCATCTGATAGAGATATCGTTCCTGAAGAAGCAGGCAGTAACTTTATGGACAATTCTAAAATAACCGGGACTTATTATCCGAATAGAAGTAATTTTACAGATTATCAATCTGTTGTCAGGATTATCACACAGACTAATATTAGATTAACTCAGGCCGGCAATCTTACTTATAACTTTATGGGGGAAAACCATCAATTAGAACAAATTGCCCCCCGTGTTTTCTATGATAAAGACATCGGTAATAAACTATATGCGCCGGAGGGTGAAGAGATAAACCGACTTTATACAAACGGCCCGAATGGTTTGTTAAAGGCAAAATGGTATGAAACACTTAACTTTAACCTAATATTTCTAATAGGTTATGCGCTGTTTGGAATTGTATTTAGTATTGTCTTAATCAAATCATTGTTTAAAAGATATATTAGAAATAAGTATATTTTAGAAAAGATCACGGTAGTTATATTTACAGTGGCCGCAATCGGTTTCTTCATAGCGATCGGAATATTTTTAGCAAACACTCATCCCTTATATAATGTACCGTATCTATTCTTAGAGGTGACACCTGCTTTCGATAATATTCTGCTTTTCCTCTGGATAATACCAGTTTTAGCTGTGATTCTTGTTGTAATGAATGTGAGGATATGGTTTAAAGGTAGATGGAATGTAATTCAGAAAGGTATCTAT
>DATGCJ010000178.1:0-4231 GCA_035312025.1 Halanaerobiales bacterium
GCCCTTTTAGCCGGAATAAAGCTTCCGATTTGGGCTAACAGTATAATTAGAGCAACCTGTCTCATATAGGTCGATTTACCGGACATATTGGGTCCTGTAATAATTAAAAACCTATTATCATCATTATCAAGATAGGTATCATTGGGTACAAAACGGTCTGTCACCATCTTTTCCACAACAGGGTGTCGGCCGTTTGTTATCTCGATTTTATTAGAATTATTGATTTCCGGTTTACAGTAATTATTTTCTATTGCTACTATGCCAAGAGATAGAATTACATCTATTTTACTGATAATAGTGGCTGTTTCCTTAATTCTTTCAATGTTATTTGATATTTCATTTCTAACCTCGACAAAGAGTTCATACTCCATATCATTTATCTTCTCTTCTGCCCCTAACACTTTTGCCTCTTTTTCTTTAAGTTCAGGTGTAATATATCTTTCGCTGTTGGTTAGGGTTTGTTTTCTTTCATAGTCATTGGGTACTTTATCTAAATTGGGATTGGTTACTTCAATATAGTAGCCGAAGACTTTGTTAAAGCCAACCTTTAAAGAAGAAATTCCGGTCCGTTCCCTCTCTTCTTTTTGCAGGTTGGTAATCCAGTCTTTACCTTCATCCCGCATCGATCTCAGTTCATCTAATTCTTCGTCATAACCCTCTTTGATTAAATTTCCTTCCCTTACCGTTACGGGTGGGTCATCAACGATAGATTCTTTGATTAACTCATATAAATCATTTAAAGTATCGAAGTTTTCATGAAGTTCATTTATATACTCGGTTTCAAATTCCTTGATACTGGCTTTTATGGCGGGTAGTTTATTTAAAGAAGTTCTTAAAAAGGCTAAATCCCTTGCATTGGCCGTTTCATAGGTTATCTTACTTAATATTCTTTCTAAATCGTAAATTTCTTCTAAATTTTCTTGGATTTCCTGCATCTTAAGGTAGTTATCACTTAATTCATCTACGGCATTTAATCTCTGTATGATCCGTTCTTTTTCAATTAAGGGTTGATTGATCCAGCGTTTAATTAATCTAGAGCCCATGGCAGTGGTAGTTTTATCAATAATACTTAAGAGACTGCCTTCTTTTTTGTTTTCCCGTATTGTGGTGGTAAGTTCAAGATTTCTCCGGGTAGAATAATCTAATACCATATAATCATCTATATTATACCTTTTTAATTTATTAATATGAAAAATAGTCCTTTTTTGGGTATCTTTAAGGAAGTTCATGACCTGTCCGGCCGCAATTACACCGGCTCTTAAGTCATCACAGCCAAACCCAGATAGAGATTGGGTGTTAAAGTGATCTATTAGGAGATTATATGCTTTCTCATAGCTCATTTTTTCTTTATGTTTTACGACAAAGTCTAATTTGTTTTCTAAATATTCATATTTAGGGGACTTCTCAATCGTTTTATCAAAGATAACTTCCCTTGGTTTTATCCTATCAATTTCATCCCAGACCTTTTCTAACTTTTTACCAGCAATTTCGGTAATAAAAAAGTCACCGGTCGAGATATCCACATAAGAGATCCCAATTTTATCTTCAAATTGAACAATCGAGGTTAAGAAATTATTTTCAGAAGAATCAAGGATCTCATTCTCTATAATTGTACCGGGCGTAATAACACGGATTACATCTCTTTTGACCAGACCGCTTGCTTCACTAGGATCTTCTAACTGTTCACAGATTGCCACACTAAAATCTTGATCAATTAATTCTGCGATGTATGATTCCGCCGAATGGGCCGGCACCCCTGCCATCGGGGTCTTCTCGCCTGAACCCTTATTACGGGCAGTTAAGGCAATATCTAACTTTTTTGCGGCTAATTTTGCATCTTCTTCAAACATCTCATAAAAATCACCCATTCTAAAAAATAGAATGGAGTCGGGATAGTTCTCTTTTATTTCTTTATACTGCTGCATCATGGGAGTTAACTTGGCCAAAATACCACCTCATCTATGTTAAAAAATACTTATCTATATAGACTATACATACTAAATAATATTATAGCATAAGATACTATTCTAATAAAGAAAACCCGAAAGATTAAATCTTTCAGGTTTCTATCACATCACCGTATAAGGTCCAGCTCTGTGCATTATCTATTTTTACTTTAACTACTTTACCTATTAAACCTTCCTGACGCGGGAAGATAACCAGCTTATTTGTTCTAGACCGTCCCATAAAAGTAGCGGGATTATTTTTGCTTTCTCCTTCTACCAGAACTTCTAAGTTCTTTCCTTCTAATTTTTTATTCTGTCTTAAACTTATCTTATTTTGCACCTTCATTAATTTCTGCAGCCGTCTATCTTTCACTTCTTCACTTATCTGATTATCTTTTTTAGCAGCCGGGGTACCGGTCCTTTTAGAATATTTAAAGGTAAATGCCATATCGAATTTAACTTCTTTTACAATATCTAGTGTATCTTGAAAATCTTCATCGGTTTCGCCGGGAAATCCGACGATAATATCGGTTGTAATTGAATAGTGGTCGAAATGTTCTTTAATATTGTCGATCATTGCTAAATAATCTTCTCTCGTGTAGCCTCTATTCATCTCATATAATACATCATTGCTACCGGACTGGATAGGCAGGTGGAAATGTTCACACACCTTATTACTATCAGCAATAGTTTTGATTGTCTTTTCATTAAAGTCTCGCGGATGTGAGGTCATATATCTAATTCTCTTTAAGCCTTCAATTTCATCTAATTCAGCCAAAAGATCGGCAAAATCATAATCAGCTTCCAGATCCTGGGCATAGGAATTTACATTTTGTCCAAGTAAAGTAATTTCAATGACCCCATCTTCGATTAAATTTTCAACTTCATTGATGATATTTTCTTTCAGCCTGCTTCTTTCATGGCCCCGTACATAAGGGACTATACAGTAACTGCAGTAGTTATCACAGCCCTGCATTATTGTTACCCAGGCCTGAAAGTCGCTTTTACGGACCGAAGGTAAGTCGGGAATTATACCCTTTTCCTGGTCCCAGACCGAGATAATTCTTTGATCGCTTTCTTCAATTTCACTGACAAGTTCCGGTAATTTATGCAGATTGTGAGTTCCGATAACTAAATCCACATGAGGGAACTTCTCTTTTATTTTTTGCACAGGTTCTTCGACCTGCATCATACAGCCTCCGATTCCAATAATTAAATCGGGATTGGCTCTTTTAAGTCTCTTGAGGGAACCGACCTTGCCGAATACTTTCAGCTCGGCATTTTCCCGGACTGTACATGTATTTAAAAATATTAAATCAGCCTTTTCTAATTCATCGGTAGGATTATATCCCATCTCTTCTAACATACCGGCTATCTTTTCAGAGTCGTGTTCATTCATCTGACAGCCGTATGTTTTAATATAGTACTTTTTATTTTCAACCATAAGAATTCTCCTTAATTTATCTGATAGTTATTTTTAGCCTAAGTAGTATTATAACACAGGAGAATTGCTTTTTAAATATTAATAACAAAAAAAGTTTAGTAATTTAATAAGAAATAACTATTAGTATTATGTGAAAAACAAGGGCATGATTAAATGTAGTGAAATATCAGCAAAAAAGTGTGATACCATAGCATGTTCTAGTCCTTTCTTATAAAATAACCAGCCGAAGAAAATACCCGGTAGAGCATTTAAAAGAACTGTCCTGATAACCAGGATCGTTGTTAATTCAGTCATGGCCATTAAAGTTGGCAGATGTCCTACCCCAAATGAAATAGCTGAAAATATTATAGCAAACCAGATCACAGTTTTGTTTTCTTTCATCTCTTCTTTTCTGAATTTGGATAAAACCCAGGTGATAATCCAGGCGTAAAAGGATAAAGAAAATAGCCTCATTAATATTTCTTCAAAGATACCGCCATAAAAAGCCGCCAATAATGATTTCCACCAGACGAACTGATAGCCAGCCTGGGTAGCGGCTTCACTTAAATCTTTTAAATAAGGTGCAAACAATAGATCAAGTGAATATATTAATATACCAAAGAGTAAACCTAAGATAGGGGCCCATTTATATAAATAGTTCAATTTATCTTTCGGTATTTTCTTCTTTGCTGTATAAGCTCTTAAAATTGGTATATCAAGCCCAATATTTTTACTAAAAAATAGTCCAAAAAAGATAACTACAGCAGAGATAGCTCCATTTAAACCCAGGAATCTAATAAACAAATTAAAAGTTATTGCATCCCCCTGTAAACTTGCTACATAAGGTAGACCAAGTATTAAA
>DATGCJ010000179.1:0-3490 GCA_035312025.1 Halanaerobiales bacterium
AAGTAAACTCTGGCCTGAGGACTAAAATGAATATCCCCTGTGTTTAAGACAGGCGTACTTAATAATACTTCATTTTCCATCCTTTGGGTGGTTATACCCTGTACTTCTCCGTTATATTCATAATCTTCACCTACAACAAACCGCATTGGAATCTCTTTTACCTGAAGTCTTTCTTCTGTCTTTGGATCAAAGACTGCAATTTGCAGGCTATCATAGTAACCTCCGTCTTCTATATCTTCTCTGGGAGCTCTAGCAATTAATACTGGCCTCTGGGAACGTCTTCCCTCCAGTTTAAACTGCTGGTCTCCCCTTAATTCTAACTTAAATTTATTTAGAAGAGAACGTTTATAATCGGAAGAAATTTGTTTAGTGCCTATCTTAATATTTAACGGATCTCCCATTCGATTACGAATGTTAATGGCTTCTGTATGTGCTCCACCCCTTCTCAACTCTTCAGAAATCATCTCCGGTTTAACTTCTATATATTCCAGATTTTCTGGGTCTATGTATTGATCCCCAATTTCTATTGTTTTCCTTTTAATTACCTGTCGGCCGTCGGCATAATATAAGAATAATTGCATATCATAGGTGCCTGCAGGTAAAGGTTCTGTTACATTTCCGGAAAAAATAACTTCTGAACCAGGATAAATGGTGGTTTCATCTCTTCCGCCCTGAGCTGCATATTGACTTCTAATCGTCACTCTTTCTATTAAATTACGGTTTTCATCTCTAATTGTTACCTCACCAGCAGCATTATAGGATAAAGAAGAGGGATTTTTAATCATTGCTTGTAATACAGGTTTATCTTCTTCATTAGCTACCAATTTAAATTCTTGAATTTCAGCTCTTCTTCTCAAACCAGGAGAATTAACATTAATATTCACTCTTACTGCATAACGAATCTGAAAAGTTATTCCTCCTTCAACATCTTCAGTTATAGGTTCAACCATAATAACTGCAGTATGAGTTCCTTTAACACCATAAGGAACTGAAACTTCAACTGTAACCGAGATTTTCTCGCCAGGTGGAACTATTACTTCTTCTGGTAAATCCAACCAACTCAGCACTGAATGTTTTTCAGGATTTTCTTCCTCATAACTAAGAGTACCGGTTAGTTGTTGCCTGGGGTAATATAAATTGAGTTTTACTGTTTCTTGGTTTTCTTCGGGGGTTAATTCTAGTTCAAATTCCTGAGTTTTTCCCTGTTCCATTTGCAAATTAATTACCAAAGGACGAACACCGACTGCTTGGATATTATATGAAAAGCAGAAAAAAAATATTAAAAATATTATACTTATATAAAATATATTATTTTTATATCTAAACATTTATTTGAATCTTCCTCCCCATGAAAAATAATGTATGAAAATCATTGTAAAATATATTATAGCATTTGTCTAAAAGAAAACATTTGGGACCGAACTATATTGTTGTCCGGCCCCTTTAAATTCAGTATTTATATTTTTTGTTCAATAAATGATACATTAAAATGATATATCATCTGTACCTGCTTCAACAGTTATTGTTATTTCACCATCAATAGATGTTCCAGATTCAACTAAATACCAAGGTAATTCATTTCCCTGATCATCATGACTTCTCCAATCAGTAGCTGCTCTTACTTCATATTCATTGGAACCCATTGAAACATTAAGAATTCTTCCGAATCCATCATTATGTTGATACATTGGTCCCTCGAAATCTGAAGGGTGGTTTTCCCAAGCATCTTTTACCTGAACATCTGGAGATACTACCCAATTATCATAATCTCCATATCCACCTTTTCCAGTTGTTGTATTCATAGCATAAGTATCCCATCTCCATACTCTATTAGAACTTGTTTCACCTTTAAAGTATTCATTATAAAATTTCCTACTTAAGTTTTCTTCAAATCTTACATTCAAATCGTTATTAGCAGTAACTTTTACAGTAGTATATTCGGAAGCATTTAAAGTGTTTAATTCACTAACATTTAATGTTAAATTTTCATCTTCTACATCTACATAAGCTGCATCAGTTACATTAACATTTACACCAATTTCATCTGCACCATGTTGAGAAACTGCATAACCAATAACACTCACTCCAAAAACCAATACGATTACCATAACCAATATACCTAACTTTCTCATCATAAATCCCCCTTGATTGGATTTTTTGCCCTTTATGGGTGGTTTCACTACTAACTCCCTGCTACCCCGTTAGTGACCAATTAAAGAGCAGCAGCTCACCGCTTCCAATAAGGGTAAGTAATAAAATAAGCCTTAACCAACATTACCCGTTCTCTCCAGCAAAACAGTCTTTTCACTATTAGTTACCAAATTTACATATCATCTATAGGGCTTTTCATTACCCCCTGCTTTAATTAAAAATTTGAATTAACTAATTTCCTGTAACAGTTATAGTAACTGTATCTTTATATTTGCCTGCCATTAACTCATACCATTCTTCATCTCCATAATCATTTGGTGAATATCGTAATTTTAACTCACCATCAATACAATTGACTTCTGAGTTTCCTCCTGGAACAAATTCATGTTTAGAATTAACACTATCATTTTCCACATAGTATCTGAAAAATTCTTTATAATCTATGTGCTCTTCATCTATATTTCTTTCTTCAGTATCCTCTAATTTAATACCCTCTGATTCAAATTCAATTCTTATATTATTATTATTAGTCTTAACTCTCCACTCAATAGCAGCAGATTCATCTTCTACAGGTTTTTCCACTGTTAAATTTAGTTCTTCAGGAATTTCAATATTTACCACAGATTCTACAATAACAATAATTTTTAAACGCTTATTAGAATTACCAGGCAGTCCAATATTAGGAGTTATTTGTCCTGTATAAACACCTGCTTCTATATTCTTCCAATTATAATCATTAAAAATATTTGAATCTAATCTAAACTCAAGTTCTGACTTATTAGAATTCCTATTTAATACTTCAACTCTTTTGTCTAAACTTTTATAATTAGAATCACTATTTCTTTTTACTAAAATATAATTCGGACTTATAACATTTTCAGAATTATTACTACTAGTAAAGCCAAAACTGCTTTCTGAATTTTGCTTATTTAATGTCAAATCATCTTCTATTTCAAATTTAAGATCCTCCCCTGAATCATCATTCTCCTCAGAATGAGAACCTTCACTATTATTAGTAAGCCATTCAACGCTCATATTTCCTTGCAAATAATCTTGAGACTCTATATCCTCCATACTATCATATAATTTTACTGATTGAGAAATATTATTAGAGCTGGCAGGTGGAGTAACTTTTATTACTACTACCGGACGAGAAACTTTGTAATCCGGTGGTGAACTGACACCCGAATTTCCATTACCATTTTCAGCCATAACAGGTAAACTTATAATAGTTATTAGAAAAAGAACTAATATAGACAAACCTAATTTATTATATCTCCATCTTGTTTTATTCTTCATGGACAATTCTCTCCCTTCGGAGATTAATTATGAAATAAAT
>DATGCJ010000180.1:0-4559 GCA_035312025.1 Halanaerobiales bacterium
ATGGAAAATGCGACTAACCTACAGTATAGGTTTGGCATGCCAGGACCTGAGATTAAAGAAACAGAAATCAAAAACATATTTAAAACCATTAAAAATATAAATCAATTCCCTAAATATTTTGTGATCAGCGGCAGTATCCCCCAAGGTGTTAGCCCTGATATTTATGCCGCAATGGCTAAAATTGCCAAGGAGAAAGGGGCTAAAGTTGTAGTTGATGTCTCTGGCGAACCTTTAAAAGAAGTAATGAAAGAGGGAGTCTTTTTAATAAAACCCAACATGGGGGAATTCCAGGAATTAGTAGGTAGAGAATTAAAAGAGGAAGAAGAAATTAAAAAAGAAGCATATAAATTAGTCAATGACAACTGCTGTCAAAATGTCGTAATCTCCCTGGGAGCCGGTGGCGCCCTGATGGTTAATCAGGAAACTGCCCGTTTCATGCGGCCCCCGACCGTACCGATTAAAAGTAAAGTAGGTGCAGGTGACAGCATGGTAGCCGGTATTGTATTAAGCCTCGCCAGAGGTAAAGATTTTCAAGAGGCAGTCCTTTACGGCCTGGCAGCAGGCTCTTCAGCTGTAATGACACCGGGAACAGAGCTCTGTAGAAAAGAAGATACTGATAAATTATATGAAAAAATGTATCAAGAAATATTTGTATAATTCCCATAATTAATAGAATTATCTATAAAATTTTGTTATCATGAATATTAGTATTTAAAATTTTTATTCAATTAAATTAATCAAAAGGTGAATATTATGATAAAAAAGAATACATATAATAAAAACGACTTAGAAAAAATATTAGACTGTTTGCCGGGTATGGCCTACCAGTGTCTCTATGATGATGATTGGACTATGTACTTTGTTAGTGAAGGCTGTAAACATTTAACCGGTTATCGGGAAGAGGAAATTTTAGAAAATGCAGCCCTTTCCTATAAAGATATAATACATGAAGATGATAGGGGTAAGGTTAATAAAAAGGTAAAAAAGGGTGTTAAAGACCATAATTCATATAATATTGAATACCGGATCTTTACTAAAGAGGGAGAGATGAAATGGGTCTGGGAACAGGGTAGAGCAATTTATGACAATAATGATAATGTAAAATACCTATTGGGCTTTATCACCAATATTACAAACAGGAAGTTAAACTATAATGAACTCAAAGATACGAAAGAACGTCTGGAATTGGCTGTACAGGGTGCCAATCTGGGGGTTTGGGACTGGAATATTAAAACAGGCAGAATCAATATAAATAAGAACTGGACTGATATGTTGGGATTTGACCAAGATGATATAGATCCGATCGTAGATGAGTGGGAAAGACTTATCCATGAAGAAGATAAGGATAAGGTCTATGATAATTTAAATGAACACCTGGCCGGAGAATCTAAATATTATTCTGTTGAACACCGCCTTGCTACTAAAGAAGGCGGATATAAATGGGTCAGGGACATCGGTAAGGTTTTTAAAAGAGATAAAGCCGGCAACCCCTTAAGAGCGGCTGGTATTCATCTTGATATTGATGATGCAAAAAGAATAGAAAAACAGTTAAGAGTCAGCGAAGAGAAGTTCAGGACCTATATAGAAAATGCTCCTATCGGAGTTTTTGTCGTAGATTATGAAGGTAATATTTTGGAAGTAAATGACCATGCCGCAAAAATGACCGGCTATGGTGAAGAAGAATTAACAAACCTAACTCTTTTTGAGCTGACTGCCCGTAGTGAGAAAGAGACTAAATATTATCTTAGAAATTTCAAAAGAAAAGGACAGATAGAGATAGAAGGAAAGTTTATTAAAAAGAATGATGAACAGTTCTATGCTAAGGTCAATGGAATAGTGATAGATGAAGATAAGTTTTTGGGCTTTGTGGAAGATATTGATAAGAGGATCAAGATGCGCAACAGGCTCAAAAGGCAGAAAGCCTACTTTGAACAGTTATTTAATGAATCAACAGAAGGAATTGTTCTATTAAATAATAAGGGGATAATATTAAAAGTTAATAACCACTTCTTAGAAATATATGGTTATGATAGAGATGAAGTAGTGAGTGAAAATATTGATGATCTCATAACTCCTCCGGATAGAAAAGAAGAAGGAATATATTATACTGAAGAAGTAATGGCCGGCAATGATATCAAAGAAGAATCGGTCAAGGTAACCAAGTCCGGTGAAAGAATCCATGTATCTATCCACGCCTTCCCCATCAAACTGGATGAAGGTCAGATTGGTATTTATGGTATATATAATGATATTACTGAACGTAAAAAAGAAGAAGAAAAAAGAAGATATCTTTCTTTTCACGATCAACTAACCGATTTATATAATAGACGGTACTTTGAAAATGAAATGGAAAGGCTTGGCGGTTCCCGTAAAACTCCTATCAGCATGATAATAGCCGATATAGATGGTTTAAAAGAGGTTAATGATACAAAAGGCCATCAATGGGGTGATAAGCATATTAAAAATACGGCTGATATTATTTCCGGGGTGACCAGGCAAGAAGATATTGTGGCCCGGATCGGGGGAGATGAATTTGCTATCCTCTTACCTGAAACCGATGAAAAGGGAACTCATAAAGTTATAGACCGGATCAAAGAAAGTATAGAGTTCAGGAATAAATCGGCTGAGGTACCATTAAGTATTTCGATCGGTTATTCTGTTCAAGAAAACAAGGACGGGAATCTGGAAGAAAACTTTAAAAAGGCCGATAAAATGATGTACCATAGGAAGCGGAACAAAAAACATAACAGCTGTTAAATTCTAAAGAAGATAGAATAAACTAATCCCACTTTTCAGTGGGATATTTTTTTATGCAGAAAAGTTAATCTATCGATTAAATTAATTAATAAAGTTAATAAAAAATTAATAAATTATTAATAGATATTAATAAAATAGCTCAATTAATGTGATATTATTAATATAAAGCGTCTAAAAAGGGTTAAAATTAACAAATATTAATAATATAATTAAAATATTTAAAAAAATAATTAAAAATATTAATATTTTACTTGACAAACATTAAAATAATGTTTATAATATAACTAGAATAAAGAAATAAACAAAAAAGGAGGAGTTAAAATGTTTAACAACAAAAAGTTCAGATTGATCGAAGACAGAAACTGGCGTAAAGAAATTAAACTGAACAAGAAGCAAAACAGAGTTGCCGACGAGTATATTAATCAGTACTTCTAAAGAAAAAAATACATAAATAAAAAGGGGGTAGAAAAATGTTTGGTAAAAAATTAAATGATTTCTTTTCCTTAGAAAATAGAAACTTTAAAAGAGAAAGAAAAGAAAAATTAAGAGATCAGATCCAAATCGAAGAGTACAGAAGTGAATTAATGTAAGAGACGATAAAAAAAACAAAAGGAGGTTAGAAATATGAGTAACCTAAAAAGATTCTTGAGATTAGAAAACACAAGTTATAACAATCAGTATAAAGAAAACAGAAGAGAAAATACTAGATTAGAATCATATAAAGTAATGGGTCTATAAAAAATAAAAAAGGAGGACAAACTAGATGATGATAATAATAATACAAAGAGATCTAAATAAATAACGAACATAAGGATATAAAAGATTGATAATAATTAAAAGGTGGTGAACAGATAAATGATTGCTAAAGATAATCCTTATGTTAAAAAATCAAAGTCGGAATTTGATTTTTAAGTCCCTCTCTAATGAAAGAAATTAGAAGGGACTTTTTTAATGCTTTAAGTTAACTATTTTACTTCATTTGAGCATAAAAAAATGTATTCTTTAAACAAGGATTATATTTTTAAATGTTCAAATATAATAAAGGAAAGTGAGGAAAAAATGATGAGAAAATTAACTACTTTTATATTAACTTTACTCCTGTTGTTAATGTTCAGTACAGTAATGTATGCTGCTATTGATGTCGGTAATGTACCGCAAGATGTCGAGGATGTATTTAAAAGAGAAGTAGAAGGTGTCGAGGTTGAAAGCTGGATTACCAACCTGAATATCCCCTGGCAGCTTATATTTTTACCGGACAGCAGCCGGGCGCTTGTCACCGAAAGAACCGGTACGATTAGATTGATAGAAAACGGTAATTTAGTTGATGAGCCCTATGCACAACCAGAAGTAGCAGCTGTCGGTGAAGGTGGACTCATGGGAATTGCTTACCATCCGAACTTTCCGGCCGAACCATATATCTATATTATGTACACCTACAGAAATCAAAACGGGACTTTATATAACAGAGTTACCCGTTTAACAGACCGCGGGACTAAGGGCGATAGTGAAGAGGTAATTCTAGATCAGATTCCAGCCAGCCGGGTCCACAATGGTGGACGAATAGCCTTTGGACCGGATGATAAACTCTATGTTACAACCGGTGACACCTGGAACCGGACTATTGCCCAGAGCATGGATAATCTGGGTGGTAAAATCCTGAGATTAAATTCGGACGGCTCAATACCTGAGGATAATCCTTATGATGGTTCCTATATCTACAGCTTAGGACACCGCAACCCGCAGGGCTTAGCCTGGCACCCCGTGACCGGCCACCTCTTTATAACCGACCACGGACCTTCCGG
>DATGCJ010000181.1:0-6908 GCA_035312025.1 Halanaerobiales bacterium
CCTGGCTTTTATCTTATTTATTAGATAATTACCGCTCATCTTTAATGGCATTTTTAACCGGTCTTATATTAGGTTCGACCAGAAGTGTTATTCCCGCTCAATTTAATATTATTGCAGTTTTAGGTTTAGTATTAGGTATAATGGTTATCTATTATCTTCTCAGGATAGAGTGAACCTCTCCACCTAAATTACAAATTTAGATGGTGTTTTCTTTGTAAGTTTTTAGATAAAATAAGTTAATTTCATGTAAACATTTATTTAGAACATTTAATTTTAATCATTGTCAAGCCTGTTATAACAGTATATAATAAAATAATAAACATATGTTTACCACCTATATGTAATTTCTTGACATTGTCATAAAAAGATTATATTCTGATAATATGTATTTATAGAATAATTATTAACTGTAAGGAGGCATTACTGTGAAAAAGATTGGTATTCTGACTAGTGGTGGAGATGCTCCTGGTATGAATCCGGCTATAAGATCAGTAGTAAGAACAGCCGTTTACCGAAATAAAGAAGTAATTGGATTTTATAATGGGTACAGTGGTTTATTAGATGGTAAATACACAGAAATGACAAGAAGGTCTGTCGGTGATATTATTCACCGCGGAGGAACCATCTTGAGAACAGCCCGCTGTAGAGAATTTGAAACAAAAGAAGGTAGAGAGAAAGCCTATCAAAAAATAGAAGAATTAGATATTGGAGGTCTAGTTGTAATAGGTGGTAATGGATCTTTAACCGGTGCCAAATTACTGAATGAGGAATTTGGTGTTCCAGTAATTGGTATTCCGGCCACAATTGATAATGACCTTGCTATGACCCAATTTTGTATAGGGTTTGATACAGCCATGAATACGGTCTTAGATGCCTTAAATAAAGTAAGAGATACTGCTACTTCTCATGAGAGAACATTTGTAGTGGAAATCATGGGGAGAGATGCTGGTTATCTTGCCCTTTATACCGGAATGGCCGGGGGAGCGGAATCCATTTTAATACCAGAAATTGAATTTAGATTAGATGATATTATAAATAACTGTAAAGCAGGCTTTGAAAGAGGTAAATTACACAATATTATAGTAGTTGCGGAAGGGGCCGGTAAAAAATTAAGAGAAGAGTCCGGTGATGACAGGAATATTGGTACAATTATTGGTAATCATATCCGAAAGGAACTTTCTGTTGAAACAAGAGTAACTATTTTAGGTCACTTACAAAGAGGTGGTTCTCCCACTGCTATGGATAGAATCATATCTACCAGGATGGGGGCAAAAGCCGTAGATCTATTACTTGATGGTGAAGAGGATAGGATGGTTAGCTTTGATGGTAAAAATGTAATAGATGTAGATTTAAATAAAGCTTTAACAAAAGAAAAAAATATTGATATGGACATCTATAACTTGGCCAGAATATTATCATTATAGACTGGGGGTTAAATCATGAGAAAAACGAAAATTGTATGTACTCTGGGTCCTGCTGCAAATGATAAAGAGACATTAAAGAACCTGGTAGAGGCTGGCATGGATGTAGCACGTTTAAATTTTTCCCACGGAGATCATGAGGAACATGGGAATAGGATTGAAATGGTCAAAGAAGTAGAGAAGGAAATTGATAAACCGATCGGCATAATACTTGATACTCAGGGTCCAGAGATCAGAACAGGTAAAATGAAGAATGATAAGGTAACCTTAAAGAATAACGCTGAGGTAACAATCACCACAAAAGAAGTAGTAGGAACCCAGGATAAATTTCAGATTAAATATGATAACTTACCCCAGGATATCAATAATGATTCCACTATACTTTTAGATGATGGTTTACTGGAATTAAAAGTTAAGGAAATTAAGAAGAAAGAAGAAGAAATTGTCTGTACAGTAATCAACGGAGGGGATTTGGGCTCACATAAAGGAGTAAATATTCCCGGTATTAAGACCACATTACCCGCGATTACTGAAAAGGATAAAAAGGATATTATATTCGGTATTAAACATAATATTCACTTTATTGCAGCCTCTTTTATTAGGAAAGCGTCTGATGTTTTAGAGATTAGAAAAGTCCTGGAAGAAGAATGGGCCCAGGATATTAAACTCATTTCAAAAATTGAAAGTGAAGAGGCAGTTAGGAATATAGATGAAATTATTGAAGTTTCCGATGGTATAATGGTTGCCAGGGGTGACCTCGGGGTGGAAATGGCCGCCGAGAAAGTGCCTATTATTCAAAAAATGATTATAAAAAAATGTAATGAAGCTGCCAAACCTGTAATTACTGCCACTCAATTATTAGATTCAATGATTAGAAATCCAAGGCCAACTAGAGCAGAAGCTTCTGATGTAGCCAATGCTATATTTGATGGTACCGATGCTACAATGCTTTCGGGTGAAACTGCTATTGGTAGTTTTCCCGTTCAGGCCGTAAAAACTATGGCTAATATTGCAAGAGAAACGGAGTTATCAGATACATACGAAGCTCAGCTAAGCAGTTCAAAAGCTATAAGGGCCGATACTGTAACAGAAGCTATAAGTATCGGGTCCTGTGAAATTGCTTCCGGACTCTATGCTGACGCGATAATTACAGCAACTGGTTCCGGTTCTACGGCAAGGATGGTTTCTAAGTGCCGTTCAATGACCCCAATTGTGGCTGTAACGCCTAATGATATGGCTCTCCATAATCTAACTTTAAGTTGGGGCGTTTACCCCACTATGGCTGCTGATAGTACTTCAACTGACGAGATGATGGATAATTCCATAAATGTTGCTCTGGAAAATGGTTTAGTTGATGAAGGAGATCTGGTAGTCCTTACGGCCGGAGTTCCGGTCGGAACACCGGGTACCACCAATTTAATAAAAGTAGATATAGTTGGTGACCCAATTGTAGAAGGTCAGGGTATTGGTCGAAAAATTATTCACGGGCCTGTAAAAATTGTTAATAGTGCCAATGAAGCTTTAGAAAAGGTGGAAGAGGGCGATATATTAGTAGCCCGTTCTACTAATAATCAATATAATGAAGCAATTCAAAAATCTGCGGGTATTATAGCAGTTGAGGGAGGTGTAACCTCTCATTCAGCTGTAGTTGGTATTCAGTATAATAAACCGGTAGTTGTAGATGCAGTCGGAATAATAGATATATTAGTAGACGGTGAGACCGTTACAATAGATAGTGTGAGGGGACATATCTACAAAGGTAAGGTGAACTTAAAGTAAAAATTATGTTAAAATCATAAATTAATATTGATTTTTTAACAGTTCCCCGTATATAATCATACGGGGTTAACTTTTTTAGGAGGTGGTATAAAGATGAGCATAAAAACAAAAAAAGTAATAAAAAATTATATAATAATTGCAGCCGGAGCTATTATGACAGCCCTTTCCTTAGTATTATTTACAGTACCTAATAAGATCGCAGCTGGAGGAGTAAGTGGTATTGCAACAATACTTTACCATATGTTTGGATTTAATGTTGGTATAGTTATTTTAATTATAAATATTCCATTATTTCTAGTAGCAGTATATGTATTGGGAGGCAGTATAGGTATAAAAACCCTCTGGGGTATAATTGTAATGTCTGTCTCGGTAGAAGTTTTGACACCCCTTTTAAATCCACTAACTAATGAAGTAATATTAGCCAGTATTTACGGCGGTGTTTTAGGGGGAGTAGGTATGGGGTTTGTATTTAGAGGGGGCGGTACAACCGGTGGTACAGATTTGATTGCCGCCTTAACAAGTTATTTCTTCCCCCATTTTAGTATTGGCCAGGGATTATTTTTAATAGATGGGATTGTCATAACCTTGGCAGGAATCGTATTTGATGTTGAATTGGCCCTATATGCAGCGATAACCATCTTTGTCAGTACTAAACTGATTGATATAATTCAGGAAGGTTTTAATATTTCAAAATCAGTCTTTATTATTTCAGATCGGTCCCAGGAAATTAAGGATAAGATTTTAGATAATATGCGCCGCGGTGTAACAGCTCTTAGAGGTTATGGGGGCTATAGCGGTAGAGAGAAAGATGTACTTTTAGTAACTATCAACCGGGCGGAAATTACTAAGTTGAAAAACTTAATAAGAGATATAGACGAAGAAGCCTTTGTCATTATGAATGAAGCCCATGAGGTCTTGGGAGAAGGTTTTAAAAGAATTAATGAAAGAGCTATAAATGAATAGATAATTTTACAACTAAAGACCGCTTTTTATAAATTACAATAAATGATATAATATAAAAAACAGGATAGTGAATTTTCTAAAGGAGGTCAAAAGATGTCAATAGTTGAGGAATTTAACCTTGAAAAGATTGAAGAGGGTAAAACCTATGAAATGTATGAAGGTAGCTATTCATCTGAAGAAGAGATTGAAAGAAAATTAGAACTAGCTGGATATAAATTTATTTCGGAAGAACGCAGAATATATGTTACAAAAGTATATGCAGATGATATGGAAAAAAGAATTGCTGTACTTGATTCGGGGAATATAAGGATCTGGGACTTTGATTCAGAAGAGTACTATGAAATGGAATTGGACCACCATAGAGAATAAATTTAAAACCATAATATTTTATTAAATAAGGGCTAGCTTTTTGTTAATGTTTAATAATAAATTTTATGTAAAATTAGTTTCATAAATATCACGTGAATGTTATAATTATAATAAGCGGGTATAACTCAAAGGTAGAGTGCAACCTTCCCAAGGTTGAAGTTGCGAGTTCAAGTCTCGTTACCCGCTCCAATTGTCAGTCAGTTTACTTTTAAGCTTTATTATTATATAATATTATAATAACATGAAATATTTGTTGATCCTTAATTATGGAGGGATAACATGTCAAATGAATATGATTTTGTTACTGTAAAAATTAAAATAAACAAATTGAACAAAATGCTCCCCGAGATCACTCATAAACGAGAGAAAGAATTTTTACAAAAGCATATGCCCCGCTATCTACATTTTTATGATTATTTTTTAAAGAAATTGTTTCCGTTTTTATCAGACTTTAAAGAAGATATAGCCTGGAAAGTGATACATAATGGGATGAGTTTTTATGTATCAAAAGATAGACCACAGGACGGCATGTTTATGTCGGTTGCTTTTCAAGCCAACAATAAATTGAAGTTCTCTTTTTACTATGAGGAAGATGAAGAGGACAGTGATTTATCAAGAGAATCACGTGAAGGAAGAAATGAAGACCACATGTGGTATTATGTGGAAGATTTGGAATTTGATAAGGAATTAGCGAAGTTAATTGTACAGAGTTTTAAAGAAAAAGTTAAATACCTTAATCAAAAAGATAATGAAGAATAAAGAACAAACCTCCTGCAAAAGGAGGTTTTTGTCTTTATAAGAGATTTATTCAATATTTAAAATTTCTACATCTGGATTCATTTTATATATATTATCTTTTCTTTCAATAACCACTTCTGCTTTTTCTTTAAGATCGGGGTCTTCTTTAATACAACTGATCAAATCATAGTTAGGATTAAAGGCAACGGGATTACCAGTCATCTGCAGCATGCTGTAATCACCTTGGGTATCTCCATAGGAGTAACTTTTTTCTAAATCAATTTTGTAATCTGAGACAAATTCATTAAGTACTTTCTCTTTATTATTAGACTTCCACATTTTTATAACCTCTCCGGTGAAATGACCATTGTTATCTAATAGATACTTACTACCCCGATAATCGGTTATATTATATTTTGCAGCCATTTTTTCCACTAAAAACTCTGGACTACCTGAGATAAAAAACACCTTATGATTTTGTTTCAAATGATAATTAACTATACAGCGAGTATAACGATAAACAATATCTCCGCTTAAATTAATAACCTGTTCATTGACAAAGTCTAGGTCTGAGATTTTCATTCCTTTCAGTTCATTTATATAGATTTCAGCTAATTCTTCTAGATAATCTTCATAATATCCGTGTCTTTTTTTCCATTCATCATAGGTTTTTTTAACTTGGCTGTGCCAGATGAGAGGATCTAACACTTCATATTTAATTAATTTCTTAAAATGTTGAATCATTAATGACCCTCGGTATAAAGTACCATCTATATCTAAAAATGCTCCTATATTCATTTTACCACTCCTATCCTTTTAGTACTGCTAATGGTTTTAAACGAACTACCGGTAGGGCTAGTTCCGTTTCTATCATGGATTCCACTACATCTTCAATATTTTTATATACAAGTGGTGATTCATCCAATAGACTATCACCAGAGGAAGAGGTTACTTCTACTTCCTTTATAGCATTTTGGTGTTCCTGATTAGTAATACTTCTTTTTGCTTCCCGACGGCCCATCACACGACCGGAACCATGGGCAATTGAGTTTAAAGATTTTTCTGTAGATTCAGAATTAGCTGACTTAATAATGTAACTGGCGGTTCCCATCGAACCAGGTAAAAGAGCAAAAGAATTTGGTTTTAACCTGGTTGCACCTTTTCTGTGGACTAAATACTCATCTTCTTTATCGTTGATTTTTTGTTTTTCGAATCTTGCCATATTATGTGTTAAATCATAAAATAAAGGTAGAGATTGATTAGGATATAAATCAGCAAAAATATTTCTAACTTTGTGGGTTATTAGCTGACGGTTAGCATAGGCAAAGTTGGCAGCACAACCCATCGCCGATAAATAGGAACGTCCTTCGTGTGACTCAATTGGGACACAGGCTAAATTCTTGACAGGAAATTTAAAATTAAATTTATGGTTTGTATTAACTGCCTGGTCTATATGATCTTTGGCAATTTGGTGACCAAAGCCCCTTGAACCGGTGTGAATCATTACAGTAATTTGGCCTTCTTTTAAATCTGTATCATTTTCGAATACTTTTTCAACATATTGCAGCTCCACAAAGTGATTACCAGAACCCAGACTGCCTAACTGGGTAACACCTCGCTGAATAGCTTTGGAAGAAA
>DATGCJ010000182.1:0-2538 GCA_035312025.1 Halanaerobiales bacterium
TAAGATTAAAACCAGAGAGAAAGAATACAAACAAGGTGAGATAACAGAAGCAAAACTCCAGCAGTCTGTAAATAGTATTATTGCTCATTTGAGTAATTACAATACTTATAATCTTAGAAAAGATATCTTCAAAGGATTATGGTAAAAAAGGGTATCTACCTGCGAGGTTCGAACCGAGTCAAACGTGGCGGTAGTTATAACAACAATGCGAGGAACTGTCGGACTTCAAATCGTAACAACAACAACCCGTCCAACAGCAACAACAACCTCGGTTTCCGCCTCACAATACTGGCAATTGCGAGAACTTTGCGTCCACGGATTCAAAGTCAGTGCCCTGCCTGTCTAAGGTGGATATCCAGCACAGGAAATATCCTGTCAAAAATGGTATGGCTTCCCGGGGATTGGTAGGTTTACTCTCGAAGATGCCCGGGAAGAGCTCTGCTTTGCGATAAAATTATCCAAATCAAACACTCTCCTATGTTTTTTAATCATCAATCTTCAATCAAGAAACTTAACCCTTTAATTTAACCTATAAAATAATGAAATTATGATACATAAATTAGGAGGTAATAAAATGAAATATTTACCCTTAGGAAATCAAGATTTTAAGGAACTAATTGAAAATAACTATATATATGTAGATAAAACTAAATGGATCTATGATCTACTAAAAGTACCTAAAGGTATCTACTTCCTCTCCCGCCCCCGTCGATTTGGTAAAACTCTGACAATTTCAACTCTCCATCACCTTTTCAAAGGGAATGAAGAACTATTTAAAAACACTTTTATCTATGATAAATGGAACTTTCAGGAACGGCCTGTTATTCGTTTGAATATGAATGAAGTTAATTCAATTAAAAACACAGAGGTTTTTGAAGATGAATTACTAAGAATTATCAAGAACCAGGCGGAAATTAATAATGTTACCTTATCAGAGTCTTTGTATTCCGCAGCTTTTCAGGAATTAATAGCAAACTTAGACAATCCTGCCGTCTTAATAGATGAATATGATAAACCTATCTTGAGCAATATTCATAAACCTGAATATGTTGATCAGATCAGAGAGATCTTAAAAGAATTCTATGGTGCGATTAAGACTAAGGAAAGCAATCTAAGTTTTATCTTTATTACAGGCATATCCAAATTCTCCAAGATGAGCATTTTCTCAGAACTCAACAATTTGACTGATCTAACCCTAAGAAAAGATTATGCTGATATGTTAGGCTTAACAGATGATGAAATTGATACATACTTTAGAGAATATATAGAAAAAGTGAAGAAAGAACAGAACATGACAGAGAGTGACTTTCGGAATAGGTTGAAAGATTATTATAATGGTTTTTCCTTTGATGGTGAGCATTTTTTATACAATCCTTATTCAATTCTCAACTTTTTCGCCACCTCCGAATTCAGAAACTACTGGTTTGAATCGGGAACTCCTTCTCATTTAATTGAACTTATCAAAAGTGAAATGCTCAAGTCCACCGACTTTGTCAATAAAAGAGTAGGTATTGATTTTACATCACGAAAACCGATAGAGAGCACTTCTCCTGAGAGTTTTCTATTCCAGGCTGGATATTTGACTATTAAGGAGAGTAGAGAAAGAGTTTATGTACTGGATTATCCAAATAATGAAGTCCGATCATCCTTCAACTCTCTATTTCTAGATTCGATTTATGACATTGAAAATGAATCAGCAATAATTGATGATATCTGGATTGGATTTGAAAATAATGATTTTGCAATGGTATTTGAACAATTTCAGCAAACTTTCAGTCAGATACCATATCCACTCTACAAAAACGAGCAGGAAAATATCTATCACATAGTTCTGCTAACACTACTATGGGCAACGGGAATTAAAACAACTGCTGAAGATATAAATAATCTGGGACGCAGTGACATTGTCATTGAATTTGATAATGATGTCTATATTCTGGAGCTCAAGCGTGATTCAGCAGATAAGGCCTTACAACAAATTAAAGATAAAGAATATTATAAAAAATACACTGGTAAAAATAGAAGCATATCCTTAGTAGGCATTGAGATAGATGATGATAAAAGGAATTTGAAGGATTATAAATTAGAGCAGATATCATAATCCTACCTTTTCAATCATAAATCATCAATCCAACCCAACCACCTCTCCCCCACCACCTTACCCCATGGGGATACGCATTTCACCCAGATGGGGATACGGATGGGGATACGGAGCCGATCTCGACGAGGCTATTTACGGTTATTTGGGGTTATTTACGGAATTGAAGCCCAAATATCGGCAAAATAGCCCTGATTTTGTGGTTTCAGGGCTATGATTCTAAAATGTAAGTTATTGTTTTTATTTAGAGTACCCCGAGAAGGACTCGAACCTTCAACCGTCGGCTTAAGAGCACTACGACAAGAGTCATATATGTTTGCATATTCCTGAATAGCAGTAAGTTATAGATGTTATTTCAAGTAATAGTGATACGGTATCGGGATACGGATGATTTATGTATTTATAATCAGAACTGTTTAAAGAGCAATCACCCATTATCT
>DATGCJ010000183.1:0-15399 GCA_035312025.1 Halanaerobiales bacterium
CGCTTTAGATATGCGGGAAGCTACAGATATGGTCTCCGGTATTTTACCCGATGATGCAGGTGAACCGTTGATCGTCCAGTTTGACCCCTCCATGATCCCGGTTTTACAGCTCGGTGTTTACAGTGGTCAAAACCTGGCAGACCTTAAAACAAATGTTGAAGATAATGTAATACCACGTCTGGAAAGGCTGCCCGGGGTAGCTTCGGTTAATCTAACAGGTGGACAGGACCGCGAAATATTAATAGAACTAGACCGTAATAAGATGGAAAATTACGGGGTGGACTTTAATTCCGTCACTCAAAATTTATTGCTGGAAAACTTTAACCTTTCTGGTGGCCAGGTAGACCGTGGTAATATTGAATACCTGGTCCGGGTCACAGGTAAATTTGAAAATATCGATCAGATTAAAGAGGTTTTAATCCCTACCGGTTCGCGTCAGGGCTTTGTTAAACTCAGTGATATAGCTAATGTAAAGGACACCTTTAAAGAAATGCAGAGCATTACGCGTGTAAATGAGCAGCCCAGTATTGGCCTAACAATTCAAAAACAGACCGATGCTAATACAGTGGCTGTGGCCAATCGCGTCAGGGATGAAATAGATGAGATCAAAAAAGATCAACCTAATCTTAATCTGGTTCCCATTGCCGACCAGGCAGAATATATAGAGGATTCGATCAATACAGTTTATAGGAATGCCCTATTAGGTGGTCTTTTAGCAGTAATAGTCTTATTATTATTCCTGCGTAATTTCAGAAGTACCATTATTATTTCACTGGCCATTCCAATTTCGGTAGTAGCCACCTTCCTCTTATTATATTTTGGAGGACTTACTATTAACATCATCTCCCTGGGGGGACTTGCCCTCGGGATCGGGATGCTGGTTGATAACTCCATTGTGGTTTTAGAAAATATATTCCGGTATAAACAGTATGGTTTAGACCGGGTTGAAGCGGCCAGCCGCGGTAGTGAAGAGGTGGGAATGGCGATTACTGCCTCTACTTTTACTACCATTGTAGTATTTTTACCAGTAATATTTGTACAGGGACTAACAGCTCAAATATTCAGAGAACTTGCATTGACCGTTAGTTTTTCTCTCTTTGCCTCTTTAATTGTGGCGTTAACATTAATCCCGATGCTTTCCTCTAAGTTATTAAAGCTGAGTAAAAAACAGATGAAGTTGGGTAAAGATACCACATTAGGATATGTAAAAAGAAATTACCAAAGTTCTTTAAGGTGGTTTTTGCACCACCGCTGGCTAATAATTGTCATAATTGTTCTTTTAGGAGTTGGGGCCGGTTTTCTAGCAGTTGATTTAGGAACCGAATTCTTACCTCAATTTGACCAGGGACAGTTTACAGTAGAATATAGTTTACCGGTCGGAACTGTCATAGAAGAAACCGATGATGTGGCAGTTCAACTTGAAGATACGATTGATCAGATCCCGGAAGTTGAAACGATCTTTACCAATATTGGGGTTAGTAATATGATGAGTGGTTCCACTTCCTCTGAAACAGGTTCCTTTACAGTTATCTTAAAGGATTTGGCTGAAAGAGACCGTTCAACCAGTGAAGTAATGGAAGAATTAAGACAAAAAGTAAAGATACCAGGTGCAGATATAGGTATTGAATCCCAAAGTGGATTCTTTGGACCGACCGGTGGTGCACCAATTAATATCAAAGTGGTTGGTCAGAATTTAGAAGAATTAGAAAGACTATCAGGGTTAGTTATGGAACAGATGAGACAGGTCGAAGGTGTAAGAGAGGTTGAAGATTCCTTTGAAGAAGGAAGACCGGAATTTGTAATCCAAATTGATAGAGCATTGGCTGCCCGTTTAGGTCTCAGGGTAAGAAGTGTAGCCAATACCGTAAAGACCGCTATAACGGGAAGTGTAGCTACCCAGTTTGAAGTTGGAGGTGACCAGTATGATGTACGCGTAACCCTGACTGAAGAAGATAAAAGAAACATTGAACAGATCAAAAATATTATGCTGCCTTCCCCGACCGGAGCGAAAGTGCCTTTATCTAGAGTAGCTGACTTTGAGTTATCAAAAGGGCCCAAACAGATCTTGCGGATTAATCAGGAGCGTTATGCAGAAATTACTGCTTCCTTATTCCAGACTGACTTGGGTACCGCTGTTAATGCAATACAAGAAAGAGTCAATGAAAATGTGGAATTTCCGGACGGATATAATATCAGGTACGGAGGACAGTTCCAGGATTTACAGCAGTCCTTTAACGATCTATTTTATGCATTTTTACTGGCTATTGTGTTAGTCTATATGGTAATGGCCTCCCAGTTTGAATCACTGGTTCATCCCCTGGTAATTATGTTTACAGTGCCCCTGGCTGTGGTCGGTGTTATCTTCGGTTTATATATTACTAATACGACGATCTCAGTACCGGCCTTAATTGGTATAATTACCCTGACCGGTATAGTTGTAAACAATGCGATTGTACTTGTTGATTATATAAATAGGTTAAGAGATGAAGGCAAAACGAAGATAGAATCAATTTTGGAAGCAGGACCGATCAGGTTGAGACCAATTATGATGACTGCTTTAACTACTGTCTTAGCGCTAGTACCTCTAGGATTAGGAATTGGAGAAGGTTCAGAATTAGAACAGCCGTTGGCCATTGTGGTAATTAGTGGACTTCTATTCTCTACATTCTTGACCCTATATGTAATTCCGGTATTTTACTCACTGTTTACAGATATCAGTGATAAAATTAAGGAAAAGTTACGAAAGGTAGTTTAAATAAGCTAAATATTTAGTAAATAATAACAAAAAGGGGGTTGATTTAATACAAACAACTCCCCTCTTTGTTTAACTCTTACAAAAAATCCATTAAATCTACTTAATATATTGTATTTTTACCATCATTATGTTAAAATGTAAAAGTGCTGAGGAATGAATAGCGAAATAATAATTGTTGGGGGTGACCTATAGTGTTTGCACTAAAAATCTTTCACTTAATAGTTGCGATAGCAGTAATAGTAGGTGTCTTACTTCAATCAGGAAAAAGTGCTGGTATGTCCGGTGTTATTGACGGTGGAGCCAGTCAATTTTTCGGTAAAAAGAATAAAGGTTTGGATGAAAAATTAAGTAAGTTTACAACAGTAGCTGCTATAGTGTTTATGTTAACTTCATTAATCATTGCATTTATCTAAAAAATCAAATATAGACATGGGGGTGTTCGAAAGATGAATTTTATAACTCCTGCTGCAGGAGTGATTGCACTATTATTCGCATTATATATGGCCTCAAAAGTAAAGAAAGCTGATGTGGGAACCGATAGAATGAAAGAACTATCAAGATCCATTAACGAAGGAGCAATGGCTTTTTTAGGCCGTGAATATAGAATATTAGTGTTTTTTGTTTTAATTGTAGCAGTAATAATGAGTTTTACAGGTAATTTAGGCTGGCAGACCGCTGTTTCATTTATATTAGGAGCAATTTTTTCTGGATTGGCTGGATTTATCGGGATGCAGATTGCTACCCAGGCCAATGCCAGAACCACCAATGCTGCTCAGAGCAGCTTAAATAAGGCCTTGCAGATTGCATTTTCTGGTGGATCAGTAATGGGAATGTCAGTTGTAGGTTTAGGTACACTTGGACTAGGAATTTTATACATCTTTTTTACTAAAAATATTGATTATATTAGAGGTTTTGCTTTTGGAGCCAGTTCTATAGCTCTTTTTGCACGTGTAGGCGGTGGAATTTATACCAAGGCTGCCGATGTAGGAGCTGATCTAGTAGGTAAGGTCGAAGCTGGTATTCCGGAAGATGATCCCAGAAACCCGGCTGTAATTGCTGATAATGTAGGAGACAATGTCGGCGATGTAGCTGGAATGGGAGCAGACCTTTTTGAATCATATGTCGGTTCTATTGTCGCAGCAATGACATTAGGAACCGTAATGAGTGTTAACCATGTGGTTACACCATTATTACTGGCAGCATTAGGAATCGTGTCTGCCATTATAGGTAGTCAGTTTATTAAATTAAAGGAAGGCGGTAACCCTGCTAAGGCACTGGAAAAAGGTACAATCGGTAGTGCTATATTAATGGTTATCGGAGCTTTCTTTTTAATTAGATATATGATTGGAGATATCGGAGTATTCTATGCTGTAGTAGCCGGTCTTGTTGCCGGAATTTTAATTGGCAGGATTACAGAATACTATACATCCGAACATTTTGGGCCCGTTAAATATATTGCAGAACAGTCTGAATCTGGCACTGCAACTAATATTATCAGCGGTCTATCAGTAGGGATGAGAAGTACCTTATTCCCGATCTTAGTAATTGCTGTTGTTATCTTTATTGCTTATCATTTTGCAGGACTTTACGGTATTGCAATGGCTGCCGTCGGTATGTTAGCTACAACCGGTGTTACTCTCTCAATTGATGCCTATGGACCAATTGCTGATAACGCTGGTGGAATTGCCGAGATGGCAGAATTACCAGCAGAAGTTCGCGAAAGAACAGATAAATTAGATTCAGTCGGAAATACAACAGCTGCTATTGGTAAGGGTTTTGCAATCGGTTCAGCTGCCTTAACAGCTTTATCATTATTTGCAGCTTTTTCTTCAGCCGTAAATCTAGATGGAATTAGTCTTACTAATCCTAATGTTATTATTGGGCTATTCATTGGTGCTATGTTACCATTCCTCTTTTCATCACTAACAATGGATGCTGTAGGAAAAGCAGCCTTCCAGATGATCGCTGAAGTAAGAAGACAGTTTAAAGAAATTCCCGGTATTATGGAGGGAGAAGGGACACCCGATTATAAGAAGTGTGTTGATATCTCAACAGCAGCTGCTTTAAAACAGATGGTAGTACCCGGACTTCTCGCCGTTATTGTACCCGTTGTAGTTGGCTTATGGAACGTACATGCTCTAGGCGGCCTTTTGGCCGGTGCCCTAAGTTCGGGCGTTCTCTTAGCGATTATGATGGCAAATGCAGGCGGAGCCTGGGACAATGCTAAAAAATATATCGAAGCAGGCAATTTCGGCGGTAAAGGTACCGATACTCATGCCGCTTCCGTTGTTGGAGATACAGTTGGTGATCCGTTCAAGGATACAGCTGGTCCAGCACTTAATATTTTAATTAAGTTAATGACAATAGTTTCATTAGTATTCGCACCATTATTTATCTAAGAGATTAAAATAAAAGAACTTCTAATATTAAGATATAAAAAGGGCAATTATCTTCTGTAACAGGGGGTTTTTGCCTTTTTTTTAATTTTACCCAAGAGGTGATATAATGGATTTAGGAAACGATAATATGTGTTTTGCCTGTGGAGAGGATAATCCAATCTCTCTCGGCTTGAAGTTTACAAAGATAGGAGATAAAAAAGTCAAGGCAGCTTTTACCCCAGAAGAAGTTCACCAAGGTTATGACGGAATTATGCACGGCGGCTTGATCACCACCCTATTAGATGAAGCAATGGCTAAGGTATTATCATTAAATAATATCCCGGCCTTAACCGCCCGCATGAATATTAGATTTAAGCATCCCCTGCCCATTGGGACGGAGTTAGTAGTCACAGCTGAAATAATCAAGAATAAAACAGGATTATACTTTACTGAGGCAGAAGTAAGAAGTACAGAAGGTAAATTATATGCAAGTGCAGAAGCAAAATTTATGCAGGTAAAGGAGGCAAAATAAAATGGAAAGAGAAGAAGCATATCAATTAGTAAAAGAAAACATAAGCCAGGATAATTTAGTAAAACACTGTCTGGCTGTAGAAGCCGTAATGAGAAGGTTGGCGGAGTATTTTGATAAGGATAAAGAGAAATGGGGATTAACCGGATTACTGCATGATATCGACTATGAAGAAACAGCCGATGATCCCGAGCAGCACAGTATTGTAGGAGCAGAGATGTTAAAAGAGATGGGTATGGATGATGATATTGTCTATGCTGTTAAGGTCCATAACCATGAACACGGTTTTGAAAGGAAATCACTCATGGATAAGGCCCTTTATGCTAGCGACCCCCTAACAGGATTAATCGTAGCGTCCGCTTTGATCCACCCCGAAAAAAGCTTAGAAGCGGTTGACACCGAATTTGTTATGAACAGGTATTCCGAGAGTTCCTTTGCCAAGGGGGCTGACCGAGACGTGATAGCTTCCTGTAAAGAGATGGATTTAAGTTTAGAAGAGTTTATTGGACTCGCTTTAGAAGGAATGAAGTCTATTTCTGATGATTTAGGCCTCTAGTTGTATTGGACTCCGGTGAATTGAAGGGAAGCGATTACTATGATTTTAGTAACCGGGGCAACAGGACATTTAGGCAACGTTTTAGTAAGAAAACTTTTAAAAGAAACCAAAGAGAATATAAGGGTATTAGTACTGCCGGGTGAAGATTACAGTATCTTAGAAGATTTCGATATTGAAATCATAGTAGGGGATATCTGTGATTTAAATTCCTTGTTACCTGTTTTTGAAGGGGTTGATCTGGTCTATCACCTGGCAGGCAGAGTATCTATAAAAGATTTTGACCCTGCCCTGAAAGCAATTAATCTGGATGGTACCAAGAATGTAATTAAAGCCTGTTTGGATAACCAGGTTAAAAGACTTCTTTATGTAAGTACCGTCCATGTATTTGTACCAGAGGTGATCAGTGAGATAACCGAAGAAAACCCCATTGTTATTCAGGAATTAAGAGGCGAATATTCTAAAACAAAGGCCATGGCTACCCTGGAAGTTATGAGGGCTTCCCATTGGGACTTAGATGCTGTAATTGTCTATCCCAGCGGTATAATAGGTCCTTATGATTATCGGATTTCTCCCATGAGCCGCTTAATAATAGATCACATAAAAGGTAAGTTTATGTGTTCAGTAGAAGGTTCTTATGATTTTGTTGATGTAAGAGATGTAGCTGATGGAATAATTAAAGCTGCTCAGCACGGCAAAAAAGGGGAAGGCTATATCCTGTCCGGTAAGAATATATCGATCAATGAAATTTTCAAAATAATAGATGGTTTAAAAAAACCATTTTTTAAAACTTTTAATCTGCCCTTGTGGATGGCTAAAATCGGTATCCCATTTTCTCATACCTATAATAAGATAGTAGGCTGTGAGAACTTATTAACCCGCTATGCCCTCTATACATTAAATACTCATACTAAGTTTTCCAATAAAAAAGCAAAGGTTAATCTGGGCTTTAAACCTAGACCGATAAAGATCACACTGGCAGATACTATAGAATGGTTAGAAGAGCATGGCTTAATTAAAGAGGAGGTCTATCGATGAGTGCACGGTCAAAACTGCTTGATTTTTTAGAGGAAGCATATAGACCAATGACAAAAGAAGAATTAATGGAAGAGTTTGAGATTTCATCTCAACAAAAACAGCATTTCGAAGACTTATTAAAACAACTGCAGAAAGATGGTTTAATCTACAAAAGCAAACAGGACAAGTACGGTCTGCCCGAAAAGTTTGATCTGGTAGCGGGCCGGATAGATAAAAACCCGCGTGGTTTTGGATTTTTAATTCCAGAAGAACCGGGCCATGAAGATATTTTTATCAACCCTACCAATCTCAATGGAGCCATGCACAATGATAAGGTCTATGTCAAGAAGGTGCCGGGTAGTTCAGGTAAAAAGGCCGAAGGTGAAGTTGTTGAAATCATTGAAAGGGCCAATACCCAGATTGTCGGTCGGTTTGAAAAGGTTAAAAACTACGGCTTTGTAGTTGCTGATAATAAGAGGATAAGTTATGATATATTTATTCCGGGTGCCCATATAAATGATGCTAAAAACAACCAGAAAGTAGTAGCTGAGATTACGGAATGGCCTAAGAAAAATAGAAATCCAGAAGGTAAGATAACTGAAATTTTGGGTTATCAGGATGAAAAGGGCGTCGATATCGAGGCCATTATCCGCCAGTTAGAACTACCGGGTGATTTTCCCGGGCGAGTTAAGAATGAACTGGGCAGAATTCCAGAGACCATTCCGGCTGAAGAGATTGAAAAACGCAGAGATCTTAGAGATCTTCCCATGGTTACTATTGACGGGGAAGATGCCAAGGACTTTGATGATGCAGTTTCTATCGAAAAATTATCTGATAATAAGGTGCGGTTGGGAGTGCATATCGCAGATGTAACTTACTATGTTCAGGAGGATACGAACCTGGATGAAGAAGCCTTGCATCGGGGAACCAGTATCTACCTGGTAGATAGGGTAATTCCGATGTTACCGCAGAAGTTATCAAATAATCTCTGCAGCCTGCGTCCGAATGAAGACAGGCTTTCGATGTCGGTCTTAATGGATATCAAGTTAAATCCCTTATCTTTAGAGAGTTATGATATAACACCTTCCATTATAAATTCAAACCATAGAATGACATATAATGAAGTGCAGAGTATTTTGGTTCATGAAAATAGGGAACTGAGAGAACTTTATGACGACTTCGTTGACCAATTAGAACTTATGAATAAATTAAGAGATAAATTAAGAACCAAGAGATTTAATGAGGGAAGTATAGATTTTGAAAGAACTGAAGTTAAAGTTATTTTAGATGACACGGGTAAACCGATTGATATCCAGGAGGAAAGACACGGTGTGGCCGAACAGTTAATTGAAGAATTTATGATCATGGCTAATAAAGTTGTAGCAGAAGATATGTACTGGCGGGATGTACCCTTTATCTATAGGATCCATGAACCACCCGATCAAGAAAGGCTTAAGGAGTTTAATGAGTTCATCCATAACTTCGGCTACCATGTTAAGGGAATTGAAAGTGAGGTTCATTCCAGTGCCCTTCAGGATGTCTTAAATCAGGTAGAAGATGAACCAGAAGAAAATTTAATCAATACCGTCTTGCTCAGGACCATGAAAAAAGCGATCTATTCCCAGCATAATATCGGACACTATGGTCTGGGCTTAGATTACTATACTCACTTTACTTCCCCGATCAGAAGGTATCCCGACTTGATGATCCATAGGATTATAAAGGAAGTTTTAAAACATGGTAAGTTATCAAATAATAGATTTAATGAATTAGAAGAAAGAATCCCCAGTATAGCTGACCACAGTTCCCTACAGGAGAGAAGGGCTATGGAAGCTGAACGGGATTCAGTTGAACTGAAAAAGATTGAATATATGCAGGATAAGGTCGGTGAAGAATTTGAAGGTTTAGTCAGTGGCATTACTAGCTTTGGCTTTTTCGTCGAATTAGAAAATACGGTAGAAGGATTAGTCCATGTGGAAGACCTAAAAGATGACTACTACCATATCAGGGAGGACATCCATGCCCTGGTAGGAGAGAGAACCAATAAAAGATATAGATTAGGTGACGAAGTCAAAGTAAAAGTGATCCGGGTCGACCCGGAAGAAAGAGAGATTGACTTTATCCTGGTTGATTGAGGTAAGGAGTGGTAAGATGAGTGATGATATAAAAGTGATAGCAAGAAATAAAAAAGCAAAACATGACTACCATATTGAGGAGACTTATGAGGCCGGAATTATATTAAAAGGTACCGAGATTAAGTCGATAAGGAATAGAAATGTAAACTTAAAAGACAGTTTTGCTATGGTAGAAAACGGAGAAGTTTTCTTATATAATATGCATATAAGCCCCTATAAACAGGGCAACCGCTATAACCATGATCCAGAAAGAAAGAGAAAACTTCTATTACACAAAAATGAGATTAGAAAACTAATCGGTTATACTAAAAGAAAAGGCTATACTTTAATTGCTTTAAGTGTTTATTTAAAGAACAACCTGGCCAAAGTTGAGCTTGCCTTGGCCAAGGGTAAAAATGTGCGTGATAAACGGAGAGATATTGCTAAAAAGACAGCTGAAAGAGATATTGAACGTGCTTATCGCAGGCGACTAAAAGGTAAAGACTATTAATCTTAAGCGGGGCTTGCCCCGTTTAATTTTTACTTTAAATAATGAGGAGGGTTGTAAATCTTGTCTGAAACAGAATATTATTCAGAGAATTTAAGACCGCAAATACACTTTTCACCCCCGAAAAACTGGATGAATGATCCCAATGGCCTTGTGTATTACAAGGGTGAGTATCACCTCTTTTACCAGCATAATCCAACTGAAACCAGATGGGGGAATATCCACTGGGGACACGCTGTAAGTAAAGACCTTCTGCACTGGGAACATCTTGATATAGCCCTGAAACCCGATGAATATGGTTTGATGTTTTCGGGTAGTGCTGTAGTTGATAAAGATGACACTAGTGGTTTTTTTGATGGTGAGGACGGACTGGTAGCGATCTATACGACTGCCCTGCCTCAGAAAAACAAAGATTTTTACCTCCAACAGCAGTGTATTGCCTATAGTAAAGATAAAGGCCGGACCTGGCATAAGTATGAAGGTAATCCCGTTCTCGAGAACGAGAACTGGCAGAACTTCCGTGACCCAAAAGTATTCTGGCATGATGAAACAGACAGCTGGGTTATGGTTGTAACACAAGGTAAAAAGGTTAATTTCTATCGTTCTGATGATTTAAAGAACTGGGATTTTGTCAGCGATTTTTCCTGTAACGCCTTCTATTTTGAAGGGGTCTGGGAATGTCCGGATTTAATAAAATTACCGGTGGAAAATGAAGATGAAGCCAAATGGCTGCTTCAGGTCGGTGTTCAGGATAACAGCCGGGCCGGTGGTTCCGGTGTCCAGTACTTTGTAGGAGAGTTTGACGGCTATGAATTTACAAATTTAAATCCTGACCAGAAGACCTTCTGGGTTGACTATGGACAGGATTTTTATGCGGTTCAATCCTGGTTTAACTTACCAACTGAACAAAACAGAGAGATCTGGATTGCCTGGATGAACAATTTAGCATATTCGGGAGCCATTCCCACCAATGACTGGCGGGGTGTCCTTTCAGTACCGCGTGAGATCGATCTTAAAAAATTCAATAACGAATACTATCTAAAACAAAAACCGATTAAAGAACTTGATAACCTCAAAGAGAGGGAAGACAGTATTTTAGAACACGACCTGGTTAATGACTTCACCTGTAAACTGGACTTTGACCCTTTTGAGGTTAACTTCCAGGCCACCATAGATTCCAAGGACAAGTTAAATGTTAACTTGATTAGAGGTAATAATTTAAAGATAAATTTACTTTATGATAGAAAGAATAGGGAAGTAGTATTGCGAAGATCCTTTAGAATTGATAAAAAGATGGGTCAGTTTTTTAATGATACCCATACCTCTTTAATTGAAGAGGATAAGGAAAAGGTAGATATCCAGTTAATCATGGACCGTTCCACAATAGAGATCTTTATTAATGGCGGCGAAATTGTCTTTAGTGACCTGATCTTCCCGGAAGAGGATGGTAGTACAATCTTTTCTATCATAACCGACAGCAAACAGGGTAAAGTCTATGATTTAAAAATTAATAAGTTAGAGAGTATCTGGAGTTAAAAATATAAAGGGGGTCAAAATGAAAATATATACAAGAAGTGGAGATAAGGGGAATACAAGTCTTTTTGATAATTCAAGAGTACCAAAGGATTCAATCCGGGTAGAAAGCTATGGAACTTTAGATGAATTAAATTCCCAGTTGGGGATGGCCCGCAGTATGTTAAAAAACAAGGAAATAGCCGGAACCATAAAAAAAATACAGCGTCAACTATTCAATGTAGCCGGTGAACTGGCTACACCCAATAGTGAAGATTTTCCAGAAAGGGTTAAGCCGGAAGATATTGAAGAATTAGAGGGAATTATTGATAATCTTTTAGATAAGATGAATAAAGAACAGCTTTCAAAGTTTATCATCCCCGGTAGTAATAGATGTTCGGCCGCCCTGCATGTAGCCCGTACCATCTGTCGGAGGGCAGAGAGAAGGATTATTACTTTAGCCCGAGAGGAAGAGATTAGAGAAGAGCTGCTTAAGTATGTAAACAGGCTTTCTGATGTCATTTACTCATTGGCCCGTTATGTGGAAAGTGAACTTGATTACGTAGATTTCAAAAAAGAGTAATTTAAAAGGGTGGATAAGATGCGTTTTGATGAAAGAGATATTATGTTTGCTCGGATAAACTATGAACCGGGCACTAAGATATATGAAGAGTACTATGAGAAAAATCCAGAGAAAAAAGAGTTTGATGACTTTTTAAGGTCTCTACCCGGTTTTATGGTCGAAGAGGCATTTTCATTTGACCCTCTCAACTCCGGGCTGGTAAATGGGACCTATAACTTTTTAAGTGATTTAAAAAAGCAGGCTGAAGGAGAAGCAAGTGAAAACACTTATCAGGTAGAGCAAGATGAAATAAGTAAAAAGTTAAAACAGATTGCCAAATACTACGGGGCTGACTTGGTTGGTATAACTGAAATGAAAGACGAGTTCTATTATAACCACCGGGGTCGGGAAAAAGCTCACCACGGTAAAAAAGTTACCAACAAACACAAATACGGTATTGTGTTTGCCGTTGAACTAGAGAAAGATATGGTCAATAGGGCTCCCCGTCTGGGACAGTCCTTAGAGACTTCGAAAGGATATGTAAAGGCCGGTATCATTGGCATGATCTTAAGTTATTATTTGAGAGAATTAGGCTATGAGGCTAGAAATCACATGGACGGCAACTATCTCCTCATGGCACCTTTCACGGCAGAGGCAGCCGGACTGGGTGAAATCGGCCGGATGGGTATTTTAGTAACAAAAGAATACGGCCCCCGGATTAGACTGGGAGTTGTTACGACTGACCTTAAATTAAATACAGACCAAAGGGATCCCTTCGGCATGAAAGAATTCTGTAAGATTTGTAATAAGTGTGCGGATAACTGTCCTTCTGATGCAATTGATTCAGGCTCCCCCGGCCAGTTGAATGGGGAAGCCAGATGGAAGACCGAAGTTGAAAAATGCTTTAAAGTATGGCAGATGTCAGGCACGGACTGCGGCATCTGTATTGCGAGCTGTCCTTTTTCTCAAAATCTAGATTTTGATAAGATCAATAAGATGAAGGATAATCCCAAAGTTATGAGAGATATTTTGAGGAAGTATAATCAAGAACACGAGGAACGCCCTTATAATGAAAGCGAACATGAATGGCTATAAGAACTTAACAAGCTAATTGAGAGTGAGTGGATATTCGTGAAAAAACCAGGCTATATTTTTTTAATATTTTTAATTATCTTACCCGTATTTATTTTCAATGTACAGGCAGCTGAAATTAATTTTATTAAAAAGGACAAACTGATAACTGAACTTAATCTAGATAGAAATATTGAAATCATTGATAAAAGATTTATTGATTTAACAGGTGATGGGATAAAGGAACAGGTATTTTTAATTGGTCAAAGGCCGGCCGGGCCCGATTCCTTATTTTATGCACCTCTGAAAGTGATTGTTTATGATATTTATAAAAAAGAATTCTATGTGAACTCATATGACAACTTTAACGGCTATGAACCCCAAATGGCCTTTTATGATTTTACGGGTGACCAAATAAAAGATATCTTTATTGAAGCAAATACAGGCGGCAGCGGCGGTATCTATAAACATTTAATCGCTACTGTTTTGGATAATGATTTAAAGATAATATTTAATGAAAGCCATAATAAGCCGCTCCATATGGCAGGTAATTATGAAGATAACTTTAAAACTATCCTTAGAATCAATGAAATAGATAAGAACTTAAGATTAGATTTATCTTTTAATAGAAATAAATATGTCCAGGAAGGTATTTATAATTCAAATGGTACTTTGCAAAGAGAAATACAACCTTATACCTATCCTTTTGGTCAGTTAAAACCGGTTGACTATGATTTAGATCAAACCATGGAACTCAAGGGAATCCAGAGGATTGTTGGAGCCTATGGAGCTGATACAATCGGCCATCTGGAAACTATTTTAAATTATGACGGCAGCTGGGAGATACTTGAAGTTCAAATCAGTACCTATCTAAAAAAATATGACCCGAGCCGCAGTGGATCCAACGGTGAGGTTAGTTATAAAATAAAACAAAATGCAATAACAAGTGGGATTAAAGAAATCTACTATCCCCAGATTACTGACTTACCCAAAGATGTAAATTCAGTCTATATCAACAAACAGCTACATGATATAGTAAAACCTTTCTTGGCTGAAAGTAATGAAATGAGTATCGATTATGATTTCACTGTAAAGAATAAAAAATTATTCAGTGTTAAATTCAGCGGTTATCAAAAACATGAGGGCGGCCAGTATGAGATTCTAAAATCATTTAACTATGATATAAAAAATAATAGAAGGTTGACTCTATCCAATATTTTAAAAGATGAAACACATGATAAAGATAAGGTAAACCAAATTATTAAAGATAATATTGAAGACAAAGATTTAAGAGATACTTTTCCCGGCCTGTCAGACTGGATGGGCTTTTATCTGACAAACAGTGATTTGGTCTTATACTATCTGAGAGATGATTTTGAAACCAAATTTAATAAGATCAGAGTCCCCTTAAGAAAATTAAGGCAATATTTAAGTTTTGAAGTTGATATTCAAAGGGATGAAACAGAAATATTTATAATAGAGGTTGATTAAGATGGGAAACAATAAAATTGATAAGATTAAAGAATACATTGATAAAAACCAAAAGCTAAATTTGGAGGAAGTATTATCAGAGTTTGATGAAAATTCCACTCCTATCATTGATAAAAGAGAAGATAATTATCTATTATCTTTTCTGTATGAAGAAAATGATCTTAAAAACATTTCAGTTGTTGGTTCTTTCCCCGGTTTTGATTTGAGAAACCAAAAATTATTTAAAATAGGGGATTCAAAGATCTGGACTCAGAGTTTTGAAGTAGATCAGCCGGTTAATTTTACCTATGGCTTTATTAAAAATTATGATGAAGATGACCGTGAGCTGGATATCAGGTCTGAAATGATTAAAGATCCTTTCAATGAGGAAGAGATAACAATTTATCAAGGGGAAGACCAGATTTTGAATTTGTCCAGTTATGACATGGTTTATGATAAAGAAGTTGACAGGTACTTTAATAAAAAGTATGAAGGGGAACCTCTTATAGAAGAAAATGACATTAAAAGTGAAATATATGAAGATGAACGAAGGTACTGGACCTTAGAAAGTACCCAGGATAAAGATTATGAAGGTATCTTTTTATGTACAGACGGCTTTACTTATATTAATGACAATCAGCTCTTAAAAGTACTCGATAATTTAAGGAAAGAAAATTTAATTCCCAACTTCTTATTTGTTTTTGTTGAAAATAAAGATAGGGGAGTTGAACTGGCGGCCGATCAGGATTTTAAAAACTTTTTAAATGATGAGCTGTTAGGAGAAATAAAAGAAGAATACAATATCAAGCTAAAAGAACACGATAACATTATCTGTGGCAAGAGCCTGGGGGGTTTAACCGCCTTTTATACTGCCTATGATTCAGAGCTATTTAATAGTATTATCAGTCATTCCGGTACCTTTATCTGGGG
>DATGCJ010000184.1:0-15534 GCA_035312025.1 Halanaerobiales bacterium
TTATGGATTTATTGAAAGAGAAGATGGAGACGACGTATTTGTTCATTTTTCAGCTATTCAAGATGATGGTTTCAAAACTTTAAACGAAGATCAAGAAGTAGAATTTGAAATCGTTGAAGGCGACCGCGGCCTACAGGCTGAAAATGTTGTTAAATTATAAATTGTTATAAGTTATAGCAACTAATTCCCGACTTGTTAATAAGTCGGGTTTTTTTAATGAATTAAATATTTCAAAGAATGAAAAAACCTGTTTGGAAGCCCCAAACAGGTTTTTTATTAATTATATATAATCTATATTTTTTATTAAATAATTATCTTTCTACAATTGTAGTTACACCCATACCGCCGCCTACACATAAGGAGGCGAGTCCTTTTGTTAAGTCTCTTTTTTCCATCTCATATAATAAAGTAACCAAGATTCTAGCACCACTGGCTCCAATTGGATGACCGAGGGCAATTGCTCCTCCGTTAACATTTACTATGTTGGGATCAAAGGGCAGTTCTTCTAATACTGCTAAGGATTGAGAAGCAAAGGCTTCATTTAGTTCCACTAGTTGTATATCTTCAAAGTCCCAGTCGCATTTTGCCAGGGCTTTCTTAACTGAAGGTACAGGACCAATTCCCATAATTTTTGGATCTACGGCAGCTGTAGAGTAAGAAACGATTCGGGCTAAAGGTTTTACTCCCAATTCTTCAGCTTTTTCTTTACTCATGACCAGTAAGGCTGCTGCTCCGTCATTAATACCAGATGCATTACCGGCAGTTACAGTACCATCCTTTTTAAAAGCCGGTCTTAAATTAGATAATCCGTCAGCGGTAACTCCTCTACGGGGATGTTCATCTTTTTTAAATACTTCTGGTTCTCCCCTGCGCTGAGGAATTTCTACCGGTACAATTTCATCCTGGAAACGGTCATTATCAATAGCTTCAATTGCTTTCTGCTGGCTTTCAGCAGCAAATTCATCCTGTCTTGTCCGGCTGATATCATATTTATCAGCTAAATTTTCGGCAGTTACTCCCATATGGTATTCATTTATGGCACAAGTAAGTCCATCTTTTATCATGGAATCTACAACTTTGCCATCACCCATCTTGTAACCGTAACGGGCCTTATCCAGTAAATAGGGGGCTCTGCTCATACTTTCCATTCCACCTGCTACTACCACATCTGCATCACCTAATAATATTTCCTGAACAGCCAGATTAACAGATTTAAGTCCTGAACCACATAGTATGTTGACAGACATGGCTGGTACATCTACGTCTAAGCCTGCTTTTAGGGATGCCTGACGGGCAGGATTCTGACCTTGACCGGCCTGTAGAATAATACCCATTTTAACATCATCAACGACTTTAGGATCTACTTTAGCTCTATCTAAAACAGATTCTATTACTTTAGTGCCTAAATCTACAACAGGAACATCTTTTAACCCCTTACCAAAAGAACCAATAGCAGTACGTGCTGCACTTGCTATAACAACTTCTTTCAAAAGAATCCCTCCTATTAATAATTATGTAATCAATTCTATTATATATTGTAATAAAAAGGTGTTACCCATAAGTTACAATATAGTTGCATTAATAATTAGTATTATGTAAAATTAATTAATTACATGATATTATGATACAAAAAATAAGGGGAGAAGTAAATAAAAAAACCGACTTATCATTATAAAAATGATAAGCCGGCTTTGAATTATAGATATAATTATTTAATTTATTCTAAAGTTAAATCGCCAGTTACTTCTGCTCCACCCTGAATTGTAAAGGTAGCTAGAGCTTCTTCATTTGCAAAGTAAATATTACCGTCAACAGTAAATCCTTGTCTTAAACTAAAGTTATTAGCTTCTACGTATACATCACCAACAAAGGTACCAACCTGGAATCTTGTCTTAGGGCTTTTAACTGTAATACTTGGAGCTTCAAGGGTATACCTTTCTGTAACGTTATGGTCGCTATCTGAAGCATATAGAGCTAATTTGCGGTCAACTTCGCCGCGGTTTTTATGCTCGCCTGCCATTACTAAATCTTTGTCAGTCTTATAGTCTTCTGTAAAGATTATAATCCAGGTACCGTCAGCACTCATTGCTTCCATAAGTTGTTCATCATTTTGTGGTTGAGAAGCAGCTGAGGTTCCATCCTGGGCACTAACTGCCGCTGGTACTAAAATTAAAACTGAAACCATTAATAAAATAGCTAAACTTTTTAATTTCATGATTATTCCTCCTATTATGATAATTTTACTCAACTTTCTATTATAATAACTTATTGTGAAAAAATTGTCAAGTTATATACAGATATTAATAACTAAAACATGAAATTAGTTAATTTTAACAAATTTAATAAGGAAATTCTTGTTATAATTAGAGGAATTTTGTCTAATTTATTGAATTTATTTTTTACAAGAATAAAATTAAGGAGAGGTGTAACAGTGTTTGGAAATGTAGTGGTTAGAACAAAGTTTCTTCCACCTTATTATAAAAGCAAAATATTTTCAAGAGATCATTTAAGGGATTTATTTGATAGTACTTCGAAGTATCCGGTGACCATGGTGAAGGCGGGTCCCGGCTATGGTAAAAGTGCTTATCTAACCTTTGGCTTTAGAAACAAAGAAAATGTCTTTTGGTACAATGTTAGCAAAGGTGATGGCGATGTATTAACATTTTTAATAAATCTCATATATACCTTTAATACACAGGATTCGGAAATAGGGGAGAAGACTTTAAATTTTATCAAAGAAAAAGGTGAAACCAATCAGGAATGGACCCCTGTCTTAAATTCACTTATCAATGAACTCTGGGATCAATATCGTTATGATGAAGTTTATCTAATAATTGATGATTACCATCTATTAAATAATCAACCTAAGGTTAATAAATTAATGGAACATTTTATTGATCATAGGCCACCTAATATGCACTTTATTTTTTCCACCCGTAAAACTCCCGACTTATCTTCCTTGAGCATGTGGAGAGTTAAAGATCAAATTCTGGAAATTGATGAAGATGATCTAAAGTTAAGTAAAGATGAGATAAGAAAATATTATACGGAACATTATGACTATGAGATAAGTGAAGAACAGCTTGAAACTATATATAATTTAACAGAAGGTTGGATTATCGGGGTGGAAATGATTAGACAGGGTTATAAAGAAGACAGCAAATTAAATTTAGTGAGAGAAGAGTCGATGGATTCTCTAGAACATTTATTTAATTATCTAGCTAAGGAAATACTATCTAAACAAAATGTTGAGGTAAGAAACTTTTTAATCAAGACTTCTATCTTGAGGATATTGACTCCGGAAGTTTGTGATTTTATAAGAGAGAAAGATAATAGTGCTCAGATTCTAAAGTACCTGGTTAAAAACGATCTTTTCATTATTCAATCAGATGATGATAAGTATCGTTACCACCATCTATTCCATGACTTTTTAAAGGAAAGAGCCAAAGAAGAATTAAATAATATTTCTCTTTTGCAAAAAGATATTGCCGAGTATTATCAGAAAAAAGATCAATTTGAAGAGGCGGTCTATCATAATATAAAATCGGGTGATTACTTCACGGCTGCTAAGATCTTAAAAGAGAAGGCTAACAAATTAATGAATGCAGGCCGTTTTACGGTTTTCGATAACTGGTTTGAAAAACTGCCGGACAGAATTCTGGAAAACTTCCCCAGGCTTTATTTATATAAAGGAGATATTGACCGTTTTACCTGTAATTATAATGACGCCCTGGATTGGTATAGGCAGGGACGGAAATATTTAAAAGAAAATGATGATGATAAAGGGATCAGTATGGCCTATCAAAAGATGGCCATGATTTATCTCGATACTGTTCAACCTTCTGAGGCCGATAAATATCTAAAAAAAGCCTTAGAATTAAGGGAAAAAGAAAGCTATTGGGATGAATCAGTCTTATTAAGGCTAGTTGCTGAAAATTACCTAAATAGGGGTAATGTAGATAAAGCAAAAGAGATGCAGGATAAATTAAGCAAATTAGATGAAGAAAATGCCAGTAATATCTTAGATTCACGGGTTAAAATCAGAACGGGACGGCTTAAAGAAGCTGAAAACTTATTAAAAAAAGAACTTAAAAAAGAAGATATAGAAGATGATAAAAAAGTTGGTAGGGCCCACCGGGAAACCGTCTTATTACTTTCTTTAATTGCTTCTTTTGAAGGGAAAAATGAAAAGGCTTTGGAATATGCTAAAACGGGTCTTAAAAAATCAAAACATCTCGAATCTTTATTTACTAAAGCGGTTGCCAACATGAGATTAGGACATGCTTTACAGATTAATGGTGAGGAGAAACAGGAAGCTGCGATAAAAGCATATGAAAAAAGCCTAGAGATCGTAGATAAATTGGAAGTAAGGCGGGGCCGGGCCGAAGCACTCTGGGGTCTGACCTTAGTCTATGGCAATTTAGGTTATGAAGAACAGATGAAACAGTACGGAAAAGAAGGTTTAAAGATTTGTGAAGAAGCCGGGGACGAATGGTTGGGTAGCTTAATTCAACTCTCCCTCGGAATCGGATATATCTTTTTAGATAATTATAAATTAGCAACCGAATGGTTAACTAAGGCAGTTAAGTCTTATGATTACTGTAATGATATTTTCGGCAAGACAATCGGCCAAATCTGGCTTACTTTAATAGACTGTAAATTAGAAAGAAAGGTAGACTTCAAACACCGCTTAGAAGAGATTGTACCAATAATTAAAGACAATGATTTAGAGTTTGTATTTAAAAAAGTAAACCTCTTAGGACCGAGGGATCAGGCAACTTTATTACCCATTTTGACAAAGGGATATAATATGGATATTGAAAAAGAGTTCTGTAAATTAATTCTGGAAGACTTAGAAATAGAACCCGGGGTTAAACACCCTGGTTATACCCTGAAAGTAAAAACTCTGGGACAATTTAAAGTTAAAAGGGGTAGAACAGAAGTTAATGATAGTGACTGGAAGCGAAAAAAAGCAAGAACTTTATTTCAAATCTTTTTAACCTATCAAAATGAGTTAATACCAAAGGAAAGATTAGCAGAACTTATTTCGCCGGAAAAAGACCAAAAATCAGCAATCAGGGACTTCAAAGTTGCTTTAAATGCCTTAAATAATGTATTGGAACCGAATAGAGAAGCTAGAGCCACCCCATATTTCATAAATAAGAATGGAACCCGCTATGGTCTGAATCCCAATGCTACCTATAAAGTGGATAAAAATCAATTTGAAGAACTCATCCAAAAAGGTACAGAACAGGCTGATCGGGGAGAAGAAAACGAAGCTATTGAAAATCTTTCTCAGGCGGTCAAGCTGTATAAAGGAGTTTACCTTCCTAATTGTTTATACCAGGATTGGGCCCGAGAAGTGCGAGAAAAGTATAAACAGCTATTTATTCAGGGAGTTGAAATTTTAGCTGAACTTTATTTTGAATTAGGAGAATATCAAAAAACCGTTGAGATGGCAGAAAAGCTAATTGCTGAAGAATCTTCTATAGAAGAGGCCTATCAACTGATGATGAAAGCTTATGATGAGATGGGACAGAGATCCCAGGCGCTTAGAACCTATCAGCGTTGTGCTGATAATCTAGAACAGGAATTAGGAGTTATTCCGACCCAAAAGACTATCGAATTATATAAAGATATAAAAACAAGTTAAATATAGTATATAAACCGGCAAGAATCCAGGCCATTGGCCTGGATTTTTTATTTGTAAATACTTTGTAACTTTTTGCAACTGTATTGTAACTTATCTTTATTATAATTGAGATAGTTGATTTAAGGATAACTGAAGATAGATATAACTTTGTAACTGCAATGCAACATTGTAGTAACTAATTTTAATTATAATATTAACAACAAATATTAAATGGGGGTGAAATGGTGAAAGAAAACGTTGGTATCCTCTCGACTGGTGTATATATTCCAGATAAATATATGGACAGTGAGGAAATAGCCGAAAAAACAGGTATTCCAGAAGATGTAATAAGAAAAAAGTTTGGTATAACTAAAAAACCGATTCCAGGTGAAGATGATCATACCTGTGAAATGGGTATAAAAGCTTCTAATACGGCAATTGAAAAAGCTGGTATTGATCCGGAAGAGATCGATTTAGTAATTTGGGCAGGGGCAGAACATAAGGAGTATCCGATGTGGACTGCTTCCATTAAACTTCAGCATGAAATAGGTGCATACAATGCCTGGGCTTTTGATATTGCCTTACGCTGTGGAACGATGATTATGGCGATGAAAGTTGCCAAAGATATGCTGCTTAATAATGATGAAATGGATACTGTCTTGATTGGTTCCGGTTATCGAAACGGAGATTTAATTGATTTTGATAACCCTAAAGTATCTTTTATGTATAATTTAGGAGCCGGTGGGACCTCTGTGATATTAAGAAAAGGTTTAGATGAAAACACAATCTTAAAAGCAACTGCGAGAACAGATGGTTCTTTATCGGAAACGGTAGTAGTACCGGCTGGTGGAACTAAAAAAGATCTAACGGCAGAGGGATTAGAAAACAACGAACACCATTTAGATGTTTTAGAACCGGAATTTATGAAGGAAAGGCTAAACGAAGTTTCTATTGAAAACTTTGTGGGAGTTGTCAAAGATTCTGTTAAAAGAAGCGGATATGAAATGGATGATGTAGATTATATAGCAATCCTTCATATGAAGTACTCGGCCCACAAGTTTATGCTTGACCAGTTAGGTCTGACAGAAGAACAGAGTATCTATCTGGATGAATATGGACATATTGGACAAAATGATCAGATTATTTCCTTAGAATTAGCCCTTGATGAGGGTAAAGTCAAACCAGGCGATGTTGTTGTCTTTGTAAGTGCAGGTATCGGTTATGCCTGGAATGCCCTTACAATCAAATGGGGTTAAACTTAAAAAGTTAATATTAAATGGAGGTTTTTACATGAGGTTAAAAGATAAAGTAGCTATTATTACTGGTGCCGGTAGCGGTATCGGAAGAGCTGGCGCTCTGAAGTTTGCAAAAGAAGGGGCAAAGGTAGTTATTGCTGATTTTGATCCAGAAGCTGGTAAAGAAGTAGCCCAAGAAATTAATGAAAATGGGGGAGAAGCCCTTTTCATTAATGTTGATGTGTCTGATTGGGATCAGGTACAAGATATGGTGGATAAAACTGTAGAAAAATACGAAACAATTGATATTTTAATCAATAATGCCGGTGTAACTGCAGATTCCTTTTTAACAAAGATGTCTCATGATCAGTGGAATAAAGTTGTAGATATTAATTTAAAAGGTGTTTTTAACTGTACAAAAGCAGTCGCACCTTTAATGATGGAAAAAGGTGAAGGTAAAATTATTAATACCTCTTCTGTAGTAGGAGAACAGGGAAATATTGGTCAAACCAATTATTCTGCTACTAAAGCAGGCGTTATTGGGATGACAAAAACCTGGGCTAAAGAGTTAGGCGGCAAAGGTGTAAATGTTAATGCTGTAGCTCCTGGTTATATCATGACAGAGATGGTTGCTAAAATTCCAGAAAAGGTTTTAGACAAACTTAGAGCTAAAGTACCATTTGGAGAATTAGGAGATCCTGAAGATGTTGCTAATGCTTATCTATACCTGGCAGCTGAGTCAGGTGATTACTGTAATGGCACTATCTTAGATGTAAACGGTGGTATCACCTTATAAGTTTTGTTCCAAAAAGGAGGAAGATTAATGGATTTCCAAGAACTATATAATGAAAAATTAATTACAATACCAGAAGCGGTCTCAAAAGTAGAATCAAATATGAAAGTAGCTACTGCAATGGCGGGTTCAGAACCACAAGGACTTTTAACTGAACTTGGAAAACACAAAGATGAACTGGAAAATGTTAATGTGGTTTCCTGTTTAATGATGGGAGACTATGAATTTCTGAAACCAGAGATGAAAGGACATTTTCTGAATGAAACCTGGTTTTATGGGCCTGGTGACAGGGCTAACCATAAACACGGTAATGTCACCTATATACCCAATAATCTCCATGAAGCGGGTACCATGAAAATAGAGAATGATGATATTAATATTTTCTGGGGTACTGCTACTTCCATGGATAAAAATGGTTTCTTTTCACTTTCACTTGGGTTAACTTATGAGAAACAAATGGTGGAAAATATTGATATGGTAGTTTTAGAAATCAACGAAAATTTACCCTGGACTTTAGGAGATACCCACGTTCACATTTCAGATGTAGATTTTGTAGTTGAAAACAATGCCCCACTCATTGAACTACCATATATCGAACCCGGTGAAGTAGAAGAACAGATCGGTCAAAATGTGGCCGACCTTATCGAAGACGGTTCAACTCTCCAGTTAGGAATAGGCGGTATTCCCAATGCTATCACCCATCACTTAACAGACAAAAAAGACCTCGGTATTCATACCGAAATGTTTACAGATGGAATGGTTGATCTTTTCAAACAAGGTGTGATTACTAATAAGAAAAAAACCATCTGGAAGGGTAAAATGGTGGGGACATTTGCTTTAGGAACGCAGAAGTTATACGACTTCATCGATAAAAATTTAGCTGTCGAATTTCAACAGGGTAAGGTTACCAATGATCCTTATATCTTAGGTCAAAACCATAAAATGGTGAGTGTAAATACAGCCTTACAGGTTGATGTAACAGGCCAGGTTTGTTCAGAAGCAATTGGTAATAAACATTATAGTGGAACCGGTGGTCAGGTAGATACCCACCGCGGTGCCCAGCGGTCTGAAGGCGGCAAAGGTATTATCGCCTTAAGATCTACAGCAAAAGGCGGCGAGATCTCTACTATTGTAGCTCAACTTCCACCCGGATCCAAGATAACTTTAGGTAGAAATGATATAGACTATATAGTTACTGAATATGGTGTGGCTCATCTTAAAGGAAAAAGTATTAGAGATAGAGTAGATGCCATGATTAGTATAGCTCATCCAGATTTTAGAGATGAAATTAGGGAAAAAGCCAATGAATTGAAGATCTGGTAAGTAAAATTAGATTGAAAGGATGTGATAGTGGGGTAATAAAATGATTGCATTTCAGTAGATTAATTTTAAGGGTTCAATTAATATTATAAAGATTTAAGGGGGATTATAAATTGAAGAGAAATAGTTTGTTAATTATTTCGTTAGTTTTTGTTTTAGCATTTGCTTTTAGTCTTGGGGTAGTTGCTCAAGATGATCCCATTAAAATTGGGGCAGTAAACCCACTCGGTGATATTACCGGTAGGCAGTCCACAAATGCTATGGAATTGGCTGTTAAAGAGATCAATGACAATGGTGGACTATTAGGTAGAGAAGTAGAATTGATTGTTGTCGATAGTGAATTCAAACCTGAAAAAGGTGCTTCTGCTATTGATAAATTAGCTACCGTTGATAATGTTGATTTCTTTGTTGGCGGTATGTCAAGTGGTGTACATCAGGCCCAAATTCCAAGTTTGAAGAAATATAAGAAGATAACTGTTTGGGCTGGCGCAGCTTCTCACAAAGCTGAAGAAGCTATAGGTGCAGATGCAGACTGGTATTTCCACTTACACCCCTGGGATTACCAACAGGGCGCTAGTTATGGTCGAGGCTGGACAGCAATTGCAGATAAATATCCAGAGGTAGAAGTAGGTAAAGTTTTCCTAGCATATGAAGAAGGTGCTTTTGGTACCGATTCATATAATGCTTATCAATCAATGTTCGAAAGCGCCCAAGAAGGCGAAGGACCATTTTCAGATATTATGGAAGAATTTGCCGGTGCTTCCTTTAAGAGTGCTGCTCTAGGTGGCGGTGAATACCGTGCAATGTTACGTCAGGCTAAAGAATATGATCCAGATCTATTTATCTGGGCCGGTTATGGTGCAGATGCAGTTCCACTACTTGCTCAATCAAGAGAAGTTGGCTTTGAGCCCCCACTTTACGTAGGAGCTCCTCCGGGATGGCCAGCTGACTTTGAAGCTAATCCACTGTCTGATAAAGTTGTTCTTTATGGTATGTGGGCTCCTGCTTTAAGACAGGTTAGTGAACCCGCAGCTCACTTCTGGGAAGAATATATCAAGATGCATGGTGAAAGACCAGCGACTTACTTTGCTCCTCTAGGTTATACCAATATTATGTATTTAGCTAAAGCAATTCGTGAAGCTGGTACCATAGAAAAAGAAGCACTAATCACTGCCTTAGAAAATACAACTTATGATTCACCAATGGGTACAACCCTAGAAATGTCATCAAGTAATATTATAAAACACCAAGGATTTACAGCTCAGAAGATACTACAGTATCAAGATGGTAAACAACACGTAATTTGGCCATTTGATGTAGCAACTGCTGAACTTGAATATCCCTTTTCCTGGTAATTAGTCAATCAGACAGCCGGGCTGAGATTGGCCCGGCTGTTTATTATTAATAAAAAATTTCAATAAGGATGGAGGGGAAAAATGTCATTTTCTCTTAAGAAAACATATACGATATTACTATTTTTAGCAATATTTATGATAATTGTCGGTATTTGGAATCCCCATGCCTTGATGGATGGTCTACAAAGAGGCAGTTTATATGCTTTAATAGCTTTACCACTGGCTTTAGTGTTAGGGATCCTAGGTGTTTTAAACCTGGCTCATGGGGAGTTTTTGACTGTAGGTTTTTACTTTATTTATATGCTTAATTCTAGATTTGGTATGGATCCACTGGCAGCAATAGTACCAACTGTAATCTTTTTAGTTATATTAGGCGGTATTATATATTTATTAACCGTTAGACAGGTTGTTAATGAAGGTCATTTAAGTCAACTTTTGATTACATTTGGAGTTTCATTGGTCTTATTGGAGATCATTAATATTATTTGGACATCAAGAGCTAGAAATGTTTATACTAATTATGCTTATGCTTCTACTGAAATTGCCGGATTTAGATTTGGTACTTATGAATTATTATATGTGGTAGCAGCAATAGCTGTTTTGATAGGCTTACAATTATTTTTGAAAAAAACTCGTTTAGGCCAGGCCACTTTTGCGGTCGGCCAAAATCCTAAAGGAGCTAAGATAGTCGGTATAAATGTAGAATATGTATATCTATTTGTATTTAGTGTAGCTGTTGGAATACTGGGTATAGTGGCAGGAACAATGCTGCCTAGAACCTCTATATTCCCGGCTGTAGGTTCACCTTTTACCTTAAAATCTTTTGCCCTAGCTGCGATGGCAGGTCTGGGTAACCTGAACGGAATATTATTTGCGGGGATTTTACTCGGTGTTGGTGAATCTGCCATTAATTATATTCCTAATTATGGTGGTTGGTCAGATATAGTATTCTTTGGAGTATTAATTATAGTAATCATTGCAAGATCATATAGGGGGGCTAGATAATGAAAAAGAATTTATTCATCTTAATTTTATTAATTATTGCAGCAACATTACCCTTATATGCCGGGGCATATTTAATGAGTGTATTTACTACGATACTTATTTTTATGTCATTGAGTCTTAGCTGGGATATGATGCTTAGAACCGGACAACTTTCTTTTGGTACTGCCGGCTTCTTTGGTTTAGGTGGTTATGCCTCAGCTCTTATTGTAGCTCAATTAGGACTTAATCCGATCTTAAGTTTACTGGTTGGAGCAATTTTTGCCGGCTTAGTTGCTTTTGGTTTGGGTTTTATTGTTTTAAGATTACGCCAGATTTACTTTGCGATTACAACCTTAGCTTTAACGCATGTTTTCTCAGTTATTATAAGGAATATGGAAGATCTGACCGGTGGTGCAAGTGGTACTCAGTTAAGCACCGCCATCTTCGAGGGTAATCCTACCAAGATATATTATATGATTTTAATAATAGCTTTATTAGTTATATTTATTTCAGAAGTATTTAAAAGAAGTAGAATTCATTATGCGATTAATGCGATTAGAAATGATGAAACAACAGCCAAATCAAGTGGTATAGATGTCTTTAAATACCTCTTATTTGTCTTTGTAGTGACTTCTGCTATCCAGGGATTAGTCGGAGCGGCCTATGCCCAACAGTATGCTTTTGTTAATCCTGAGAGTACCTTTTCATTGAACTTTCTACTCTTACCCTTAGCGATGGCGTTAGTGGGTGGAATATATTCTACTAACGGACCTATTATTGGTGCCCTAGTATTGGGGATAATCTCTGAATACTTAAAATTAATAATGCCTTATGGACACCTAATTGTTTATGGTATTATCATTGTAATAGTAGTACTATTCTTACCTCAGGGTGTATATAAACCGATCAGGAATAAGTTCCTGAAGAGAAGTATAGTTGGGGGGGATAACAATGCCCACACTTAAAGCTGAAAATATTGTAAGAAGATTCGGTGGATTAGTTGCAGTAGATAACTTAAGTTTTGAAGTTGACAAAGGTGAGATTCTCGGGATTATTGGACCCAATGGAGCTGGTAAAACAACAGTAATTAATTTAATTGCGGGGACACTTGCTGTCAATAAAGGATCTATAAAATTTAATGGAGAAGATGTAACGAACAATCCTGCCCATATTAGAAATAGGAAGGGTATTGCGAGGACCTTTCAAATTGTCCGTCCCTTAGAGAACTTTTCAGCCATTGAAAATATCATGGTCGGATCTTTATTTGGAGAAGGCGAAAAACTGTCCGACGCTCGTAATTCAGCTCTAGAAATCTGTGATTTCTTAAAATTAGAGAATGTCAATAAATCAATCGATGAACTTACAGTCTTAGAGTTAAAAAAGGTAGAGTTAGGCAGAGCTTTAGCTTCTGATCCAGAGCTGCTTTTCTTAGATGAGATCATGGCAGGCCTAACAAGTGAAGAGACCTGGGAACTAATTGATATAGTTAAAAAATTACATGAAAGAGATATAGCGATAGTTGTGGTAGAACACATCATGAAGGTTGTTAAAGAATTAACTCACCGAGTAATTGTACTAAATAAAGGAGCAACCATTGCTGAAGGTCCATATGAAAAAGTTTCACAGAATAAAGAAGTTATCGCTGCTTACCTGGGGGAGGAAGAATAATATGCTTGAGATTAATAATTTAAATGTTTCATACGGAAGGATTCAGGTAATTTGGGATCTAACGATGAGAATAGAAGACAATGAAGCTGTAAGTATATTTGGTTCCAATGGAGCCGGTAAAACTACCTTAATTAAAGCAATAATGGGTTTAGTTAAAAACAAAGCAGGTAGTATAAAGTTTAAAGGTGAAGAGATCAGTGATCTTGCCACCCATGAGATAGTTAAAAAAGGTATTGCACTGGTACCGCAGAAAAGAGAACTTTTCCCCCTGATGACGGTAAAAGAGAACTTAAAATTAGGTGCTGCCTATATACCTGCTGCTAAAGATAAGACAGAGGAAAGTTTAGAGTTTGTTTATAATATTTTCCCGATCTTAAGGGAAAGAGAAAAACAATTAGCAGGTACGATGAGTGGTGGTCAACAGAGGATGTTGGCATTAGGTAGGGCTTTAATGTCTAATCCTAAACTATTAATCCTTGATGAGCCATCGGTAGGATTACAACCTTCTTTAGTAACAGAACTTTTCAAAAAGATGGATGAAATTAAAAAAGAAGATGTTTCCATCTTACTGGCAGAACAGAATGTGAAACAGGGATTGAAAATAATTGATAGAGGATACGTCCTGGAGAACGGTAGGATCGAATTAGAAGATACAGTGGAAGGATTATCCAGTAATGAAGAAGTCCAAAAAACTTATTTAGGTATCTAATTAGCAAAGAAACTAAGAAAGGAGTGTTCCTATTGGGTGTTAAATTAATAGCCACAGGTTCTTATGCTCCTGATAACACTTATGATATTGAAGAGATGAGTGAGATTGTAGGTGAAGATATCAGTGAATTTATGGAACCTTTAGGAATTGAACAAAAAAATGTTACAGGACCTGATATGAGTGCAGCTGATCTAGCTGTTAAAGCAGGTCAGGAGGCCCTTGAAAAAGCAGGTATGTCGGCTGAAGAAATAGATCTTTTGATTTTATCTACCGATACTCCTGATATCATTTCGCCCCAAAGTTCAGCTATTGTTGCGAACGATTTGGGGATGAGAGATGGTGCTCCATTTTTTGACCTGAATGCTTCCTGTACCGGTTTTATATTCGGGACAGAAACGGCCAAGAATTGGATTGAAGGCAACCCTGATTTTAATACAGTTATGTTAATATCAACCTATAATATGACAAAGTATGCAGATATGGAAAGAGGTAAGTTCTTCTGTGTATTCTCAGATGGAGCCGGAGCTGCCATTTACCAAAAAGATGAAACTAAAAGAGGGGTATTAGAAAGCCATTTCATCGGTAACGGAGATCAGTGGATGACTCTGGGAATTTATGTAGGTGGAACCAGATTTCCTGCTACAGAAGAAAGGATAAAGGGTGAAGGAGACGTACCACCTGATTTAACTTTCTGGCGCGGCGAATTAATGAACCGCAATCCAGAGTTATGGCCTGTAATCATCGAAAAAATGCTTGATAAAAGCAACTATGAATTAGAAGAGGTAGATAAATTTATCTTTACCCAGATTAATAAATCTGCTATTGCACTAACCTGTGATAACTTAGGTATAGATATGGAAAAAACCCATAATGTAATGGATAAATACGGTTATACCGGTAATGCCTGCATCATTATGGCTTTAAATGACGCTCTAGAAAAAGGTGAAGTTGAGGAAGGTGACCTGGTCTGTCTAACAGCATCAGGTGTTGGTTATACGATGGCTACAGTTTTGATTAGAATATAAAAATAAGATAGGATAATATAGACGGGGGGGTGGCTCTTTTGGGCCACCCTTTTTAGCATATGATAAGAGGATTTTTCTTTTCTATCTTGAAAAGTAAATATAATTGACAATAAAAAAATTATATCTTTGGAGGTAAATAAAATGCAAATACTTGATCAGGTTGTTTTTATGATGTCTCCTGATAACGAACCAATTGCAAGCTGTAAATCAAAAGAAGAAGTGATATTTAAGACCCAGGACTGTTTCGGTGGTCAGATTGAGACGGAAGACATGACATTAGATGAACTGGACTGGGATAATATTAATCCAGCGACCGGCCCTTTATACGTAAAAGGGGCTGAGGTCGGTGATGTACTTAAAGTAACAATTAAAGAAATTAATATAGCTGATAAGGGGTCGATGACTACCATACCGGAGATGGGTTATTTATCTGAATTTTTAACCGGACCTGAGACCAAAGTTGTTCATATTGAAGATAATAAAGCAGTATTTAATGATAAAATTAAGCTGCCCCTAAAGCCCATGATTGGTGTTATTGGAGTAGCACCTCCTGTTAAGAGTATTGACTGTGGTACTCCCGGTTCCCACGGTGGTAATATGGATAACAAAGTAATTAGAGCTGGTTCTACCGTATATTTCCCCGTAAATGTACCGGGAGCCTTACTGGCGATGGGAGACATGCATGCAGTGATGGGTGATGGAGAAGTAGTAATATGTGGGGTTGAAATCGCGGGAGAAGCTAGAGTAGAGGTTGAAGTAATTAAAGAAAAAAATATTAATAATCCTATGGTGGAAGATCAAGAAGCCTTTTAT
>DATGCJ010000185.1:0-4135 GCA_035312025.1 Halanaerobiales bacterium
TTAATATTAATGATAACATATCCATTAATAAAACAGAACTAAAACAGGGAGATATTTTAGTAGTAAAAACAGCTAAAGAAATAAATATTAACCAAATAAAATTTAACGGAAATCAATATCAAACTAAAAAATATGAACAAGGTAAAATAGCGATTATTCCCATCTCTTACTGGACAAATGCCGGGAATTATGAACTTGAAATTATAAAAGATGATAGAAATATTACAACTCCCATAAATATTATATCAGGTAACTTTACTAATAGTTACCTCCAGGTAGATAAAGATCAAGAAGAACTTATTAAACCCGAAAAAGAGGCAACTATTAAAAGAAAAAAAGAAGATCAAAAAATGATAAACCAGGCAAGAAAAAATAGTAGACAGGCAATTATCTTTAATAACAATTTTATCTGGCCTGTCGATGGTATTATTAGTACAGATTTTGGGGCTACCCGTTTTGTTAATGGTGAATTACAAAGCAGACATTCTGGTATCGATATTGCTGCTGATAAAGGAACTCCCGTCTTGGCTGCCAATGGAGGAATTGTAAAACTGGCAGCGCATTTACTGGTAACCGGTAATACCATAATTATTGACCACGGTTTTAATATATTTTCTTCATATTCACACCTTTCTAAGCTTGATGTAAATAAAGGAGAACAAGTTAAAAAGGGTGAAAAGATTGGTGAAATCGGCTCCACCGGTTTTTCTACCGGGCCACACCTGCACTGGACAATTACAGTGGGCAGGGTTTTTGTCAATCCTAGAAATTTCGTAGAAAAAGATATTCTAAAATGAAATTAATCCATATACAGTAAAAGAAGGGAAATAATTTCTCATTATTTCCCTTCTTCCTCAAAAAATCTATCAAGGAGTCATATTATTTAGATAATATACAACCGCCCAAATCACAACTATTAAACCAATGATTTCTAACAAAAATATCACTCCCTTCTCGACAATTCTTTTTATTTTTGAGATCAAATTAACCATTTGATTTACTACCCTTAATTTTACCATATTATTTCAACATTAAAAAGTTAACAGGTAACATTTACTTATCTATCTTTTCAACTGCATTTGCTCCACATTCTGGACAAATTTTACCTTGGTTTCTCCGCCCATGTCCCTTACGATGCTTATTAATCTTTAACATGAATTCTGCTCCACACTCTTTACATCTATATCGACCTTTATCCAGCTCATAATCTCCGCCCTCAAATCTTAAAGCTTTACCTTCTAAAAGAGCTTCAGCCACTTTTTGATGGGCTTTTGTTATAATTCTCTGGAAGGTAGGACGCGAAATATTCATTTTCTCAGCACTTTCCGTTTGATTTAAGCCCTCTACATCTTTAAGCCTTAAAGCTTCAACTTCTTCTAGACTTAATAAAACTTCTTCTAATTCCCGGCCAGGAATCCCAGCTGGTTTAAAAAATCTTATGTAGGGAATGTTCTTAATTCTTCGTCTTTTGGGTGGCCTAGGCATTTAATCACTCCTTACTAACTTATTACATATATTTTATCATTAATTTAGTACTATTTAAAGAAAATTCGTTTAATCCCCGTCATCACGCTTAATAATTAGGGTATATTCTCCTTCAAAAGGCCTTAACTCCCCCTGAAAAAGATCTGTTAACCAGTTCATAGTATTAGGGAAAGGACCTTCACCCTTATATTCAGGTAGTAATTCACGCATTTTCAAAGCCAGTCTTTCGGCAAAATCTTGATCACTTTCACCTTTTTTACAGGTAGATAACTCCCCTATCTTTATCTTTATCGGATTGCGGAAGGATAATTTTTTTGTGCCGGAAATTGCCACCGGCAGGATGGGCACATCTAACTTTTTAGCCACAGAAAAAACCCCTAGATAAAAAGGGAAAATTTGTCCTTCGGCATGTCCTAATCTCCCCTCCGGAAAAACGGCAAGATTATTACCTTCCTTTATTATCCTCATCATGGAACGAACAGCTTTAATGCGGGACTTCGTTATATCCCTATTTATAGGTACAATCGGTTTCCCCATCACATCAATAAATTTTTTCTTTTTTGCATTATCATATATTCCTTCATTTTCTGCTATGAATATAATTTTAGGGGCAGAGGGAAAGATCATTAAAATAAAGAAGGGGTCAATCCAATTTAGATGATTAGAAATTATAATATAATTTCTGTCCTTTGGTATATTGTTTTTCCCCTTAATATCTAAATTAAAGACCGTTCTAAATAAGCCTTTGGCAAAAAATCTTGTTATATAAAATGGTACTGGTGGTTTAGAAATAGAAATCACCTCTTAAAGTACATATATTTAACCTATATTATATAATTCAATATTATTTTTTAATCACCTTTTTAATAATCTTCTTGATATATTTTAGCCAAGTTAATATAATAAAATCAACTGAAATAAAGGTGGCAAAAGATGTCAAAAAAAGATGTTAAACTAAAAAATATAATTTCATATGGTTTAGGAGATATATATGGGGGCGGCGCTTTTTTACTTTTAGGAACCCTTTATATGATCTTTCTAACCGATATAGTCGGTTTAAACCCCGCTTTAGCCGGTTCAGTCGTTGTGATAGGTAAAGTATGGGATGCAATTTCAGATCCTTTAATGGGCTATATTTCGGACAATATAGACACCAAATATGGACGTAGAAGAATATTTTTTCTTATCGGCATTATACCGATCACTATAAGTTTTATTTCACTCTGGATACCTCTTAACACTAATTCCAGTCTTCTTTTATTTGCTTACTATTCATTTGCCTATATTTTCTTTTCAACCGTCTTTACGATGGTCATGGTCCCTTATTCTGCCCTTAATGCTGAACTGTCCGAAAACTTTGCCGTAAGAACCAAACTTTCTACCGCTCGGATGGCCTTTTCTCAGTTTTCAGCTTTGATTTCAGGTGTTTTACCTAAATATTTGATCGATTTTTTAAATAAAGGTACGATTGTTTCGCCTCATTACAGTTATTTAATCATGGGGATTGTATTTGGTGTTTTATATGCCCTCCCCTGGCTTTTCGTTTTTAAAGGAACCTGGGAAATACCTTATGAAGTAGATAAAGAAACAAAATTCATAGAAAAGATTAAAAGATATAAGACGGTTCTATATAATAAGTCTTTTAAAATACATCTCGGTATGTATATTTCTGCTTATCTTGCCATGGACTTTTTGATGGCCTTATTCATCTATTATCTCACCTACTATATACAAAAACCGGATATCTTTCCCTTCTGTATGTTGGCAATATTATTAAGTCAAATTGTAATGCTGCCCGTATACATGAAAATTAGTAATACGAAAGGAAAAAGCTTAGCCTTTACCATCGGTTTAACTATTTGGGGAATTGGTATGTTCAACTTGCTGTTCTTATCTGCCAGTACTCCCCTCTATATTATAATAATAATCTGTATTGTAATCGGTTCAGGCTTATCAGCCGGAGTAATGATACCCTGGGCTATTTTACCCACAATTTCAGATATTGACCAGGTAATTAATATCAAGAGAAGGACCGGTATCTATTCGGGTTTGATGACCTTTATTCGCAAGATTGCCCAGGCAGTTGCCTTATGGTTAGTAGGTATTATCTTAAGTCTGATCAACTATGTACCAAACCAACCCCAGTCACCAACTACCCTTTTTTATCTTAAGTATATATTTGTCTTTGTCCCGATTATCTTAATCGGACTTGGCATATTTTTTAGTTATAAATATAAGGTTACCCCCCGCAAGCAAAAGATCTTGATTGAAGAAATTAAACGGATCAAAAACGGGGGCGAGAAGGCTGGAGCAGATTCAGAAGTAAAAAAAGTTTGTGAAGAACTCACCGGTGTTAAATACAGATAAAGCAGAGGATTAACTAAATCCCCTGCTTTTTTTCTTTTTAATATTCTTTTATCTCATCCAGTTTTTCTTACACTTGAATTTCGCCCGAAGCTACTTCATTAGCAATACTTTCTATCCATTTATTGGTCTCATCGCTGACATTATTGACCGGTAGTTTTAAATACCTACCCTGGTCTGGTCCATATTCCATATTGTAAAGTCCAGTCGTATTATCTTCATTTATTATACCATTTACTATTTCAATAATTAGACTATTATATTTAAATAGATCTGAGGTTAAAAA
>DATGCJ010000186.1:0-12804 GCA_035312025.1 Halanaerobiales bacterium
TTTTATAAAAAATCCGATCCCTTCTCTTTTGAAAACATCATTATTATCAGCATTATTATCAAGACCCGGACATTGACCGATAATACATTTTATATCTTTATCCTTGGCAGCCGCTATTATACCATAACCACCGGCAGCTGATGTACCCCAAATTGCAATGTTATTTTTATCTATTTCTTCTCTATTCTTAACATAATTTACAGCTGCTAATAAGTCTTCAATTTGTCTATTCACTGAAAACATCTGTCGGGGTTGGCCATCACTCTCCCCAAAAAATCTATAATCAAATGATAAGGCTGCAATTCCTTCTTTTATAAATTCTTTCGCATAGTTCTCTAAGATCATATCTTTAGTTCCACCAAATCCATTATTTAATATTACACAAGGAACTTTTCCAGAAATATCATCTGGTAGATAAAGCCACCCTCTTATTGTATCTTCCTCAACTTTGCAACTGATATCAATTCTATTGGGTAAACTATCCGCTGCTTTAAATTCATTATTGCTTTCAATGGGTTGTCTAGGTTTAGGAAATACAGGAGAAAATATTATTATAATTAGGTAGATCAAAACCAAACCAATCAAATACATGAAAAAGTTTAAAAGCATTTTATCTCCTACTTTCTAACATATATTTTCATCTAATATACGTATTATTTCCTATCTATATTATATCATGAATTGATTCTAAATTTTTCTTTTTTTATTAGAAATGATAAATTCATCTAAAAGTTCCAATCCCATCTTAGCTTTTCCCAGCTGCTTTGGCTGGCGGCCGGAAAACCATCATAGGCAAACCAGATTAAATCTTGAGCTGGACAAGCTACATTAGCATAAACTGTCTTTGACCTTTTTGTGTTCTGCTCTACTCCTTTATCAGACAAGATATCTATTAAGTCCTGAGGTGCCTTTTTAAAATCATCTTTTTCAATTAATTCCTTAACTCTCTTTTGCCTTTTATTTGAATTATTAAAATCAAAACTATATTCCCCTGGTACTTCAAGAGAATTATAATGGTTTGCGCCTATTATGTAATCTCCTTTTGGCAATCTTTTTATATAAGTTTGTCCAGTACATTCAAATACTGCACATTCTTCTTTTTTGCCGTCCAGAACAAATAGATTCATTCCACCTGTTCTTTTAGTAGTATTTATAAGATCTTCTACATCTTTTAAATTTTCACTTTCTTCTAGGGCTTTTCTGATGAAAATAAACGGTTCTAACACATTATCTGTATTATCAGGCTTATCCCAAATGGGCAGCCAGTTATAATGGATCCATAGCTTTTCTTTATTATAGCCAGTACCGGTGAAAATATCTCCTTTAAGGCCAAATAACATGACAGGTATCTTATCTTCTACTTTGATTATATTTATATGATCCCAGAATTTTGGCAGTATATAATCATTGTTTCTACCCGCCCAGTAATTATTATTAACTTTAATGAAAAAACTGGTGCAGCCATTTTTAATACATTTATCACTATAATACCAGTCAGCGATCTTTTTTAAGTCAACACCCGATCCTTTTGACATACCTTGAAGTTCTTTTTGGTAATCTTCAGGAATGCTATAAAACCAGGTCATTGCTTCTTTTTGTAATTTGGCTCTATTAATCCCAAACCGGTTATCCATACTCTCAACCATATTATTTATGATCTTTTCTAATCGGTCGCCCATGGATTGACCAATTTGAAATCCCACTTCTTCTCTTGTGCCCTTGAAATAAGTAATATTTGTCATCACTATACCTCTTTTTTAATAATTGATAGTATTTTTATTATTAAACAACAATATTTCAGAACTTTTTAATCATAATTTTTAAATATTTTTTCAAGGAGTTCTTGATAAGAACTTGCAAAAATTATATTGTTGTTATGTTCTTTTATTAACCGTAAGGCATCCTTCAAATTCCTTTTATCATATCTATGGTTCCATTTAATTAGATTATAGAAATCTTTAAAGGTTTCTTTTTTTGATTCTATAGTTCCCAGTTTCCGTTTAATAAATCTTCTTATTATTCTATAGTCCCTTATCCAGACTGAAGTTTTTAATACAATTATTAAATCAGCTTTTTTAAAACTTTCCTCAAGCCAGTCATAATATACTCCTTCTAATATGTAACTACCTTGTTCTAGAATTTTAGCTAACTCTTCCTGCCTTTTATCTTTTGAATTTTTAATTCCATACTTATTAACTGTTTTATCCCAAAAAATATTATCCAGATCATAATTTTTAATATTTAATTTTTGAGATAATCTTTCAGCACAATATGTCTTACCGCTGCCGGGTCCCCCGATGATATGTATCTTATTATAATTCAAGTTTAAGATAACTCCTTTTTATGAATTACGAATTTCTTTTGAAAAATTTATCATAATCCTGAATCTTACCAATACCTATGATCCTGCTGTCAATATCCTCAATTTTAAATTCTTTGCTGCCATAGGCAGTTAACACTGGTCTTTGAATAATTTTCACATCTTTGTTTTTTAACTCTTGATAAAAAAGATCAACATCTTCCGGTACGAAATAAGCATCATAGCCGGCTCCATATCTCTCATTATTGGGTACTATATTACCTTTTTTAGCCTTAACAACAACTATTTCTACCTCATCCCGATAACAGGCTGCAAATTTTTCTTCTTGTTCGTAATGTTTTACTACTTCAAAACCCAGTTCTTCTTTATAAAATTCTACAGTTTTTTCAATATCATTAGTTATTAATACAATTGCACAGGCAAAAAGTTTTGTTTTATTCAATATTATCATCCCTATTTATCAATAGATTGTTTTTTCAATTTTCCCAAACGATAATTGATTATTCAATATTCTTAAATTAATATTTAACTGCAAAAATTTATTATAATCGATGTAAAACCCAAATATTAGGTTCAATATAACTTCCTAAGTCATTATCAAGATCTATATTTATCGGTTTCAAGGCACCCTTTACAACATACTGGTCATCTTGCAGGAACTTTAAGTTAGTCCATCTCTCCCAATCAGCTATGGTACCCGTTATTTTCATTGCCCTATGACAAACCTTAATTATTTCTCCTCCAAAACGCTTATGAACCCTGATCCAGGGATCATAGGGTGTACCATCATCTCTTTCCCAATTAATATAATCCTCAATATCAATTAAGGGATAAAGGCTTTTTAAACTGGGTCTAATTGGGATTATTACATTTTCTAAACCCTTTTCTTTGGCAATAGCGGCCATCTCTTTTAATACTAATGAACTTATACCTTTACCCTGATGTTTCTTATTAACAGCAATTTGCAGGCCAGTTAAAACATTAGGTTCAATACCTTTGAAATTATCTTCAATACCTTTTTGTAAGGCCCACTCCCAACCTTCTTCCGGTAAGTCTTCAAATGGTTTACCCCAGTATAAGGGTAGACACTGGCCGATCGCAATTATTTCTCCTTTTGACTTAAGAGAAAACTGGAATTCTGAAAATAACTCAAAAAGTTTATCCCAGTACTTATTGGAAATAGGGTCATGAAACATAAACTCGGGCCAGAGTTCTTTTGTTATTTCATACTGTATTTCTTTATGATGTGGAATGTTTTTTATTACTTCATATTTCATTTAGATAACTCCTTTTTTAAAAAAAGAATACCTTAAATATTATTATTGATATATTCTAATAACCTATCTCTATACCATTGGTTTTCTTCCTTGAAAATTTCTGTAACTACCATGTGCTTTTTATCATCAACAATCCATAACTTCGCATTTTCACCAGCTGCTTTTTTTAACTCTCTTGCCTGGTGAACAAGAATCTGTTCATCCTGTTGCCCGTGGATTATGAAAATCGGATCTTCAACATTTTTAATGGTATTTATGGGAGCATTTGCTATAGGTTTAGTATTATATTTTAAAGCTAATAGGAGCCTTATACTGGGCTTGAAAGACTGTACTATAATTTCGGGTATCTCCTCTCTTCTCATGTAATCCAAAAAGGTAGCTTCATGGGAAGCAAAAGAACTCACACTGATCACCATATCAATACTTTCAAATTTGGCAGCCGAGTTTATGGCGGTTGCCCCACCCATAGAAATGCCGTAAAGGAATATATCTTTTCCCTCATACTTTTTCTGTTTATTTATCCAGTCTAATAAGGCCTTAACATCTCTTGTTTCAGTATAACCAAAGCCTATCTCATTTCCTTCACTTCTGCCGTGGGCTCTTAAATCCAGGCAAAAAGCTGCAAAATTTTGGTCATTAAAAAACTTACCGAAATTTAAAAGAGACGCTCCGTCCTGGCCGTTCATACCATGTATAACAATAGCGATTGCTTCCGGATCTTTTTGGGAAAACCGCCAGGCATTAATATTCAAACCATCAGATGTAGTTACCTCAATACTATCTATCATTAAACCATACTTATCTACCAACTCACTATCCATCTCTACCCTGGTTTCTGCCATTTCAGAGAGTATATTATTGGTAAAATATGTTATACCACTGAATATTAAAATAGCAAAGATTACTATTATAAGCAGACTAATTTTAAATGCCTTCCTCACTCCACAGACACTCCTTTATTTATCTTTTAAAGCTAAGTTAACTGCTTTTCTCGCATGTAACATTGTTGTATCAAAAACGGGAATTACACTGTCTTTTTCTTTTATTAATAAGGGAATTTCTGTACAGCCCAATATAACACCCTCGGCTCCTCTTTCCTTTAAGTTTTCAATAATCTTTTGAAATTTCTTTCTAGAAGATTCATTGATAATTCCAGAGATGAGTTCTTTGTAGATTACTTTATGGACTATATCTCTTTCTTCTTGTTTAGGAATGATTACATCTATGCCGTAATTATCTTTAATCCGTTTTTTATAAAAGTCCTGTTCCATCGTAAATTTGGTACCTAATAAACCCACTTTTCCCATGTTTCTACTTTTGATCTCATCAGCGGCTGCATCTGCAATATGTAAAAGTGGGACTTTGATACTTTCCTGTACCTGGGGAGCCATTTTATGCATGGTATTAGTACAGATTAGAATTAAATCAGAGCCCGCCGCTTCTAATCTCCGACCTATATCAACCATTTTCTCGGTCAGTTCTTCCCATTTCCCTTCATGCTGCAGTTTCTCATATTCAGCAAAGTCCACGGAATACATGATACACTTAGCAGAATGGGGCTCACCCAACTTTTCTTTGACTATCTGATTGATTATCCTGTAGTATTCTAAAGATGATTCCCAGCTCATTCCACCGATTAATCCAATTGTTTTCATTAGCTCTCCTCCTTGTAGTTATCTATATTTTCACTTTTTAATTTCTGTTTTCTATAAGTTAAAGCACTTAAATTAAAACCATCAATTAGGTTATGGATAATGATTGGATACAACAAACTATCTGAGACTTGAAAACTAAAGCCTAACACCATGGCTGCTATAAATCTAGTTGGTACCATACTGAAAAAAGATCTCCAGCTTTCATTTTTAGTATAGACATTGGTAACATGGGCCAAAACAAAAATTACACTTGCGATTATTGTAGCATAGGAAAAATAAAATAATTTTCCTTTAATTAGTGTACTTAATGTACCCTGGACAAATCCCCTGTATAATAACTCTTCTACCGGTCCTACTAAAACCCATACATAAATAAAAGTCCAGATATCTTTTTGATTTCCATACTTTACTTGATCTAATTCCTCTTTGGGAGTAGTGAATACCAAAGCAGAACTAATTAATGCTAGTGGTAAACCTATATACATGACTGACCGTATGCCAGCACTACTATTACCCATGGTAAGGCCAGCCTCTAACAGAGGTAATTCAATTACTCTTATTAAAAGAAATGAAAGAACCACACTTAATGGGGCCATTATAACCTTGATTTTAAAAACTTTATGGATCTTTTTCTTTACTATCTTATTTTTTATTGCCCTCATTATTATTATATGAGATAAGAGAAGTGCGATAAGATAAATATATGTCATGTTCTCATCCTTTCTGAGTTTAAAAATTAATCATAAATATTATATACATATCTAACCTTTTTGATCGTTTTCCCTTTTTTTATCTCTCCTACTGTTCCATCGAATATGAAGTTTTTCTTTTCGTAGAATTTTCGTGAACTTTCATTATCTTTTAATACCCATAAGGTGATCTTTTTATATCCTCTCTTTTTTAACTTTTTTATGCCCCATTGAATAAGTTCACTGCCCAGCCCCTGGTTATAATACTCAGGATGAAGGTAGATCCCCCAAATTTCGCCTGTACCAGGACCGCAGTCCTCATCTCGATTTTTGCCTAATGTAATAAAGCCGACTACTTTATCTTCAACTAATAATACCGCAGTCTCTTCTTTATTTTCTTTAATTGCTTCTTTAAATTTTTGCGTTCTTCTTTCAGCATCTAAGTTATTTAAAACTTCAGTTGGTATTATTCCTTTATAAGCTGCCTGCCAGCTTGCAGTATGAAGTTCTCCTAATGCTTGAGCGTCTTTTTCTTGGGCCCAACGTATTTTGCAGTCCAATCTAAACACCTCAAAAAATATTTATAATTTTGTAAAATTTTACCTAAAATAAAAAGTTAATTTAACTCTTTCCGATAATTCAATAACTCCTTTTCTTTAGTAAATCCCATCTTTAAAAGGGCTTCCTCCATGGGATAATTTTCAATATCAATATCAGCTATAATTTCATTTATATCTCTTTTTATTAAATTCTTAATACCCTTATCTAAAAGATCAGTTACATAACCGTTACCTCTTTTAGCAGGTATCACACCGATATAATTAATTGTCCCTAGATCTCCATTTAAGTGTTGCGGAATAACAAGACCTACTAGCTCTTTATTATGATAGGCTATAAACCAGTTATCAGGAGAGTAATCTATACTTTTTAACGAGCAGTAGTGTTTTTTGGCTGCTTCATACTCACCATCTTTTTCTATATTTAATTTATCTTCTTTATCAAAGGTTCCCTTGGTCACTTCCTTAATTATATCTATAAAATAATCTTCTCCCATCTCTTTTAATGGTCTATAATTTAATCTATTGTTACCGGTATAATCATATTCAGATATGTCTAACTTGTATCTCTTTTTTGCTTGGATTTGGTTAAGTCCAACATGTTTATATAATTTTTGACTTAAAACAAATATATCTTCTTCAGAAGAATCAAGTTGTGAATCAATATATTCTACACCATAATCCTGCATGGTCTTAAAGCTTTCTTTTAATAATTCTTGCCCAATTTGGAATAAGTTATCACTCTGCCAGGGCAGGGATAATCCAAAGATTCTAACTTCTTTATGGTTATCAGCGGGTGCCCAGTATCCCACTCTACCGACAATTTTACCCTCCTGTGCAATCGTAAAACACCAGTTAGGAAAGGATAAACCGTTATTCCAGAGATTTTTGACAGCCTTTTCAAATTGGGCCGAGTTTTTATTCAAACTCGTGAATTCCTTTATCTCTTTTTTATGTACCTTTTTCACTTCCATACTTTCGCCTACTTTCATAAATATATATATTTATGATTGATCATAATATAAATATTCTTTATTATACTGTCCATCTAAACCAACTGTCACATCCACTGCTTCTTGCGGACAGATATCTTGACAGTTTTGACAAAATATACATTCGGATGATAATACCCTTTTACCTTCATTTTTATACTTCAATATTTTAATACCCATCGGGCAGTGTTCTTCACACAGACCGCATTCTATACATTTATCAGGTTCAACTTCTATCTTAAGGAGAGAAAATCGCGCCGTTATTTTCTGCAGAGTTGGAATTGGACAGATATACTTGCAGAAAGCTCGCCTATCTTTTAGTAAATAGGCTAAACCTATACCTATTGCGTAATATATTATATTCCCTGCAGCCAGCCAATAAAGTGCGAGATTCAAATCGGAAAAGATGTTGCCGTTATTAAACCAAAGATATATTATAATAATAAATGATAGGATAAAATGAATATATCTTAACTTACTTAGGTTTTTTCTTCTTCTTTGATTGTTATCCCAGGGTAAAAAATCTAATACCATGGCCGTCCAGCAGGCCCAGCCACACCAACCGCGCCCAAATATTAAGGGACCAACAATTTTAGCAATAAGGTAATGAAGAGTTGCGGCAGCAAAAATACCAGCCAATAGATAAAAGAAAAAACCTTCTAACTGCATGTTCTCTTTTCTTATTATACCTAGATAACCCAGCATATAGATTCCGATCAGCAGCAGAGTTATTTTCCTTCCCAACTGTTTATTCTCTTTAGCTAAGATAGAATTTAAATATATTCCTATTCCTAAAGCGGCTCCAATATAGGTAAAGTTATAAAAGTAGAATATTTTATCAGTCACCTGATATCTCCAAATTCCTAAACCTAAAAATATAAAAAAGAAGATCAAAGGTGCCTTTAATTTTTTCCAATTATTCTTAGAAAACAAATCTTTGGGCAAACTATCCCCCCGAACATTCATACAGGCTTACTTTTTAATTTAAATTCAAAACTATTTTTTTTTACTCTATGAATATTATATTTTTTTATTTTATACCTTAGTTAATTTTTTAATCACTTTCATCATGAATCTAAGCCCTTTACTTTTATAGGATACATCATTAAAATTACCTATTACATAAGAGTCAGTACCTGGATGGTAAAACAAAAAAGCGCCGGTGGCCCCTGAACATCCCCAGGCCTTTAGTTTTTTGGGCATCAGGATGGGAATTGACTTGAATTTCCAGATCCCATAACCATAATCTATACCGATAAATAGTTTATCTGTTTCATTTTTCATTGTCTCCAGGGTATCTTTAGAAATAATTTCACCGGCTACCAAAGCTTTCATGAATTTGAGTAAATCCTGATTGGTAGCTACTACTCCTCCTCCAGCATAATCTAAATCTACATAATTTTTAAATTCATTGCCAATTGTACCATCAATACTAAAATGGGCAATTGGATATTCATATTCTCTTATTGGCTCAGAGGTAAAGAGCATCGAGGATTGTTCCATATTTAGGGGAGTGAAAATATATTCTTCTAATACCTCGTGGAACGGCTTACCTGTAATATTCTCGATAATAAATCCTAAAAGATGGTAATTCGTATCTGTATAATTTACCTTTTTACCCGGTGGACAGCAGGGCTTTAAATTATTTTTTCCCCATTCAATTGCTTCCCGGGTACTTATATGAAAGTCTTTATCTGCCAGTACTTTTTCTAAAAGAGGCCAGAAATAATCATATAAACCAGAGGTCTGTTTTAAGAGATGCTTAATTTTTATCTCTTTTGAATAATCCTGCCCCTTATAGACATGCAGACCGTCCAATATTTCATCACCTAAATATTTGGCTATTTTATCCTCGAAGGATAGTTCGCCTTTTTCGTATAAGATGCTTATCAAGGTAGAGGTAAATAATTTACCCACACTGGCCATATAATTTGGCTGTTTTGGATTGGCCGACAGCTCTCCAGTCTTGCCCTCTGCAATATCTAAATGTATGTCCAACTTATCAGAATGGACCAGCAAATAGGCATTATTTACTTTAGAATCTTTCTGCACCTGTTTTCTAAACATCTCTTCAATTGATCTTTTTACTTTATCCTTGTTCACTTCTTCACTTTCCTTTCATATTATATTTTTTAAAAAATTAATTAATCTTTTAAAAACTAATTTATAATTGAGAGACTTAAGTTGCTTATATTATTTAATTGATCTATATCTTAAAATTATACTCTTCAGCTAACTTTTTAATGGGAATATCATAATCCTTAAAGATTTCAATAATTTTTTCATTTAGGAAATTACTCTTTTGATTCCAGACTTTTTCAAAATATTTATGGTAGTCATTTACAATCATTATGATTTTTAATAAGGAATTAAAGTCTAAACTTTCTTCATCCAACAGATTATCTTTTATTTCTTCATTTATATTCTCTGGGATTATAGAATCAAGGTTTACCAAATCCCAGATCCCGTAATTAGACAATTCTTTAATTATTTCGGCTGCCTGGTTATCAAAAGTAGGTTCTAATAATCCATCATTAACTTCTTCCCTGAATTTTGATAAGAGGTACTTCTGTAAAGAAGTTGGCTTAATTTCAATATCTATTTCCCCGTTGCGGGTTAGTTCTTTCACTTTCTTTTTATACTCATCAACTTCCTCTGCCAGGAGATTGAACTCTCTATCTGCCATCTCTAACATGCCTGATAAGGCATAGAACCGGCGCTGTAAGTGTTTCGGCAGGTTACCTTTTAGTTTATAATTTCTATCATGTTCTATTTCTGCCCAGGCATGCTGTAAGATACTCCTAATCTGTATTTCAAATTTGAGGTCTTTGAACTGCTCATAAAGTTCTGCGTCCACTAATTCTTTTGTTACATTTGCTATATAATGTACGGACTTATAACCCATTTTATCTGCATCAAGTAAATCTGCTTTATCTTCGCTATTCTCATAATCTATGATGAAGACTTCCTTAATTAAATCACTGATCTCATAGACATCTTTTTCAAAAAGGGTAATAATTCTAATACCGGCCAGATCAGTTATTTCCTTCAGAGGTTCTGTATATTTCTCTCTTTTTGCTTTTCTTTGAAAGCTGTCAACTTGCTTGGCACGACTAGCTATACTATGATAATAGATATCTTTTTCAATTAACATTTCTTTTATAATATTTTCAACATTGTTAGCCAGTTCTTTATATCTTTCTCTATTGTTTTTATACCAATTTACAGCTTTTTTTACTTTTATATCTTCGGCCATCTCTACCCCTCACTTCTATAACTTTTTAGTTAAAAAATAATCATCGTGGCCTTCATAACTAAAATCAAGCAGTCTCGCTTCAAATTTATAGCCAGCTTTAATCCAAAAACAAACTGCCTGTTTGTTTTTAGAGGAAGTTTTGACATATACTTTTCGGATATCTTTTTCTGATGCAAATTTTTCTAAATATTTAACTGCTCTATTTCCATAACCTTTTCTTTGATATGGTTCATCAACTTTTAACCAGACAATTTCTGCTACATTGGGAGCTCCTTCAAAAGGTTCTTCTTTTAATACGGAAAATCCGATTCTTTTTTCTTCTACTTCCACCATAAAGGTATTCATTTTTTTCTTTTCAAAGAAATCATTAACAACATTCTCAGCTACTTCGGCTGGATTGCTATCTCTAACCATAGATTTAACAAATTCAATCAATTTATTTTTATCCTTTTTTATTCGCAGTTCTAATATTGACCAAATGTATTCCTCCTAAAAAAGGCTTAACTTAATTCAAAAGATTGATATTCACTCCATTTACCCTGTTCTTTAATATATATTGCCAGTTTACCGCCCTTGAGTAGCAGGGGATCTTTATCAAATTTATTGAAGTAATCTTCTATAATCTCATTTGTCTGATCGAGAGGATTGCCCATGGCCAATGTCATATGGTATATATGGGCACTTCTCTCCTTATCCTTATATCTTGGTAAAAGAACTTTTATTTTGTATACTAGCTGTTCTATCGATCCTGCCGGTACCGGTGATAAATAGATCACCTTACTGGTGGGAAAAGATGAAATTGGTACTGCCTTAAAGTCGAACTTAGGAAAAGTATTAGATATTAATTTTAATTTACTAATTATATTATCATCCAATTCATTTGGTAAATAGAAATCAGGCAGTAAAGTGATATGGAAAGGAACTTCCTTCCCTTCACTTTGAATATGCTGTTTACGAAAATCTTCTATTCCCTCTATTTTTTTATCGGGTAATAAGATGAGAATGCTTCTGTCTGCTTTTACTGTCATTAATATTTTCTCCCTTTTATTTTTAATTAAAAGTTCTTTTCCATAAAAATTGTAGAAGGTAGATAATAATCTTCCATCTTACCGCCGGAATAATTTTTAATTATATCTTCACATTCTGTTAGGCTGACAAACTTTTCTTTTTTGTAAAAATCGATTGCCCATTCTGCTTCATTATGTACCAATAGACATATCTTGTTATAATCTTTATCCTTTAAAGTTTTTATTACTTCATCAATAGTTGCAGTTCCATATCCCTCGCGCTGGTAATCATTTAAGAGATATAGACCGACAAGATAGGCAGTTTGTTCAGTTAAATCAGTAATACCAACAAAACCAATTTTCTTATTATCATCTTTTACTACGTAAATCTTATAATCTTCCGGTAAACCATGTTCTTCAAATTCCTTGGCCTGTTTTTCAAATGCCTCCGGCATTATCTCGGAATAAGCATCTTTCGCATCCCGACAGACTTTAGCTAAAAAATCCAAATCCTCTTTTTTAGCTTCCTTCAGTTTGATTTTCAACTTTTCTCCCCCCCTAATTTTTTTCATATTCACTTTCTTTTTAAAGAAGTAAGTATTTTATCATTCCATTTAGGTAAATCTTCATTTCTTTTTTTATTATATATTTCTACAAGATTATTATATTGAAAGTAAATTTTGGTTAAATCTTTCATGCATTCAATTAAAACCTCGCGACCGGCTTCCCTTTCAATAATAACAGCTATTTGATAACCAACGGTGTACCAGGAACCCTGGCCGTCATTATTGGTCATTAATTGAAAGCCTCTATTATATAATTTTTGGTCATCTGCAAAATGTCCTTCTAAAATAGCTAATAAAAAGTTTTGAATTTTAAGAAAGTCCTTATTAAAATTTTCCATATTTTTATCCCATTTACTTTTTAAATCTTTATCAAACTTATTAGGATGGTTTTCTAGCCCTTTAGCAGCAGCTAACATGGCAAAGCCTTCACCAAAGGCATTTGTCCATTCTATAACTTTCTGAGCTGGTTTTGATAGACAGCTATA
>DATGCJ010000187.1:0-3672 GCA_035312025.1 Halanaerobiales bacterium
AATACTGATTGGGATACACTTGACCCGGCATATTGTTCCGGTTTTGATGCAGGAGCTATGGCAGTTAAATTTTATGATGGTTTAGTTAGATTTGATTATCATTCTAATGATGTAGTACCTGCTTTAGCTAAATCATGGGATGTAGAGCAAGATAATACTGTTTTTACTTTCCATCTACGTGAAGGGGTTAAATTTCATGATGGTACAGAATTTACTGCTCATGATGTAAAATATTCATTTGATAGACTATATGATCCAGAAGTCGCTTCACCTGGAACCTGGGTATATCCAATGATTAAAGGAACAGACGCTTCTTTAAATGGTGAAACTGATGGTCTGGAAGGGGTAAAAGTTCTAGATAAATATACAGTTCAATTTGAACTAGATAAACCTTTTGGATTATTTTTAACACACCTTACCTTACCTTATGGTTTAATTGTTAATGAAGATATTGTAGACGAATATGGTGATGATTTTAGACAACATCCTGTTGGTACAGGTCCTTTTAAGTTTGTTAGCTGGGAACATGATGATCGTTTAGTTATGGAAGCTAATGAAGATTATTGGGATGGAAGACCATATGTAGATGAAGTAGTGTATAGGGTTATTCCTCAGCCACTTACTGATATTGCTGAATTTGAAGCCGGTAACCTTGATTTAACTACTGTTCCTACTGAAGAAAGAGAAAGATGGTTAGGTAATGAGGAATGGCAGCCATATATTAATACTATGGCAGAACTTTCAACATATTATTTGGCTTTAAATGGTGATTTTGAACCATTAGATGATCCAAAAGTTAAAAAAGCTATTGATTATGCAATAGATAGTCAAATGGTAACTGAATCACTTTTCCCACATTATGTAGCTGCTAATGATGCAATTCCTGAAGGAATGCCTGGTGGCGCAGATGTAGAATTTAAAGCTGATGTTGAAAAAGCTAAAGAATTATTGGCAGAAGCCGGTTATCCAGATGGTTTTGAAATGGAACTCTGGGTAAGTGATGGTAGTACTTCTGTTAGAGTTGGAGGAGTTTTACAGGCACTTCTTGGTAGAGTTGGCATAGAAGTAGATCTTATCAAAAATGACTGGAGTGTATTCTATTCTACAGTTAAAAATGGTAATGCTCCATCTTATTACCTATCATGGTGGGCAGATTATGCTGACCCATATAACTTCTTAAATGCACTTTATACAAGTGACAGAATAGTATTCAATAATGAAACTATTAATTCAATGCTTGATAAAATGGCATCTACAACTAATCAGCAGGAAAGAATTAGATTATCACAGGAAATTATTAAAATGGCAGATCAAATTGGTGACCCATATGTATATTTATATCACACAAGTTCATCATCAATAAAGCAACCATGGATTAAAGGTGAAATTTATCATCAAATGTATAATGCTGATAAATTAGTAACCTGGTGGATTGATCAAGATGTGAAAGCTGAAGAAACAAATTAATTATAGCAATAAATATAGTAAATAAAAAAGATGCGTCCTTTTTTATAAGGGCGCATCTATTTTAAGAAGGGAAAAGGAGGAAAAAATTGTGATTCAATACATACTAAGAAGATTACTCTTAATAATTCCAGTATTGCTAGGAGTTTTATTTTTAACCTTTGTTTTAATGTATATGGTTCCTGGTGATCCCGTTATAACAATGCTGGGACAACATGCTGAAGATGATATTATTAATAGAATAAGAGCAGAATTAAAATTAGATGATCCCTGGCATGTTCAATTTATTAATTATCTAAAAAGAACTTTAAGAGGTGATTTGGGGAGATCCTATATTTCAGGAGTTTCAGTTACTGATGCTCTTAAACAAAAACTTCCTAACACTCTTAAATTGGCTGTTACTGCAGTTATAGTCTCCACTCTTATGGGAGTTTTTATAGGCGTTATTTCAGCTGTTTATCAAAATACCTGGATTGATCATGCAGCTATGACATTTGCACTTTTATTTATATCGACACCAGTATTCTGGTTTGGAATGATATTAATTTATTTCTTTTCAATGACTTTAGGCTGGACTCCTATTTCAGGAATGGGAGATGGAGGTTTGAGTTTACAGCATTTAATTCTACCGGCAATTACTCTAGGTAGTAGATTTGCAGCTTTTTTAGCTCGTTACACTCGCTCAGTTATGTTAGAAGTTATTACTCAGGATTATATTAGAACAGCCCGATCAAAAGGTTTAAAGGAGAGAAAAGTTATCTTAAGTCATGCTTTAAGAAATGTGATGATACCTGTTGTTACTGTAGTGGGTATGAACTTTGCTTCTCTTTTAAATGGCTCAGTTTTAACAGAAACGATTTTTGCCTGGCCTGGTTTTGGTAGATATGTAGTTACTGCCATAAAAAAGAGAGACTTCCAGGTTATAGCAGGCTGTGTTTTGGTTGGTTCTTTGATTTTTGTATTTTTTAATCTAATAGTAGATGTAATATATGTAGGACTTGATCCAAGGATCAAGTATGATTGATAAGGAGGGAAAAATCTAACATGCAAGCAAATAAAAAAGATAATAAAACTGCTAGAGATAAAAAGCCTAAAAGTTTATGGCAGGATACCTGGAAAAGATTAAAAAGAAATAAAGCGGCAATGATAGGTCTTGTAATGGTTATTTTGTTTATACTTATTGCTATTTTTGCTCCATTTTTAGCTCCCTATGATCCAAATGAAATAGATTTAACTTCTGTACTAAAAGCACCTTCTGCAGATCATTGGCTAGGGACAGATTATTATGGTAGAGATCTTACCAGTAGAATAATTTATGGTTCGCGTATATCTTTGAGTGTTGGAATTATAGTACAGACAATAGCCCTTACTATTGGTACTCTTATGGGTTCTCTTGCCGGTTATTATGGTGGTAAAGTAGATATGTTTATTATGCGGATTGTTGATATAGTTATGAGTTTTCCAAGTTTGTTATTAACAATAGCAATTATGGTTGCCTTAGGTCCGAGTTTATATAATGTGTTTTTGGCTTTAGGAGTTGTTTGGTGGACCAGAACGGCCAGAATTATTAGAAGTGAATTTATGCGAAATAGAGAAAAAGAATATGTTGATGCTGCTCGAGCTTTAGGAAATAATGATTTTATTATAATGTATAAACATATTTTACCTAATTGTATGGCTCCTCTTATTATTTCTTTTACAATGGGGATAGCATCTTCGATTATGGCTGAAGCTTCACTTAGTTTTCTTGGTTTGGGAGCTCAGGAACCTACACCAAGTTGGGGCTCTATTATTAATAATGGTTTACAATACTTAAGAACAAAACCCTGGTATTCTTTATTTCCAGGTTTAGCAATCGCCTATACAGTTCTTGGATTTAATTTACTTGGAGATGGATTACGGGATGCTCTTGATCCAAGAATGAAAAAATAATTTTAAAATGGGAAGGTGAAGATTTTGAGTAAAGAAAAGTTAATAGATGTAAGTAATCTAAAGACCCACTTTTTTACAGAAGAAGGTGTAGTAAAGGCAGTAGATGGAGTAGATTTTGAGATCTATCCTGGAGAGACAATAGGGATAGTAGGAGAATCTGGATGTGGAAAGAGTGTAACTTCACTATCAATAATGAGATTGGTAGAATCACCTCCAGGAAGAATAGTAGATGGAAGTATAATGTTTGAAGGAGAAGATATAGTAAAAAAGAAACAA
>DATGCJ010000188.1:0-5740 GCA_035312025.1 Halanaerobiales bacterium
ATAGAGGTTATTATAGTAATTATTTTTGGCTTCAAATACTAAAAATGCACTTTGCTCACCTAGGGTAAACTCCTGCCAGAAAGCAGATTGATTATCTTCTAGAATTTTTCTCTTATTTATATCACTGATGGTTAAATGAACTACCTGACCCCTTTTGATTAACCTCTTTAAATCGATTGGGGTTAGGGCAATCGAATTAATACCAGCGTTTTTTAAATCCTGTAGAGCCAGGGTCTGATTGTCATACTCATCCCGCATCTCTAACAGGGACTTATAATCAAAAGCCATTTCCACATTATTATTGGACTGTTCGACCATCATCCTGCCCCTGATTCCAATTAAGGAAACGATCAAGGTCAGGATAATAACTAGGTATAATATCTTTTTATTCATAAACTGCCTCCTGAGCTCAAATTAAATATTTAATTCTCCACTATTATTTTGCTTCAAATATGCTTCTATAAATTCATCTAGATAACCATCCATTACCTTTTCGGTGTTACCTTCTTCCACATCGGTTCGATGGTCTTTTATCATATTATAGGGGTGGAAAACATAAGAACGGATCTGACTGCCCCAGGCAATCTCTTTATGTTCACCCCTTAATTCATCTATCTTTTCAGCCTGGGCTTCTTTTTTTAACTCCATTAAGCGGGTTTTTAAGATCTTCATCGCCATCTGTTTATTTTTATGCTGAGATCTCTCGTTTTGACACTGAACAACCACACCAGTCGTCTGGTGGGTAATCCGGACCGCTGAATCTGTCTTATTTACATGTTGGCCGCCGGCTCCACTGGCCCGATAGGTTTCTATTTTTAAGTTGTTCTCATCTATATCAACTTCAATATCTTCCTCGATTTCCGGCATTATATCTACCGAAGCAAAAGAAGTATGCCTGCGTCCGGATGAATCAAAGGGAGAGATCCTCACCAGCCGGTGTACACCGGCTTCACCCTTCAGATAGCCGTAAGCATATTCACCTTCAATCAAAATCGTGACCCTCTTAATACCGGCTTCATCACCGCTTTGAAAGTCCAGGGTTTTTACCTCAAAGTCTTCTTTTTGGGCCCATCTGTCATACATCCTGAGCAGCATGGCAGCCCAGTCCTGAGACTCGGTTCCACCGGCACCGGGGTGTATAGATAAGATTGCGTTGTTTTTATCATGTTCACCGTTAAGCCTGGTTTTTAGTTCCAGTCTTTCCAGCCTCTGGTCTAAATTATCTAATTTCTGATGTACCTGTTTTAAAAGGCTGTCATCCTCTTCTTCGGAGGCAAGTTCCTTATATACTTCTATCTCTTCTATATCATCTTTTAATTGTTCTAATAAGTTGAGCTTGTTTTTTATACTATCCACTTTTTTGCTGATTCGGGTGGCCTCTTCGTTGTCATCCCAAAAATCAGGAGCAACCATTCTTTCTTCTAATTCATCTCTTTTAGAGACCAGCTCGGCAGGGTCAAAGTAGATCCCTCAAATCTTGGTACCTTTCTTTTAGGGCTGCGATTCTTTCTTCATAATTTCCGTTCATCTAAAACTCCTCCTTCATATTATCTGCCACAGCATTTCTTATATTTTTTACCACTGCCACAGGGACAGGGATCATTTCTACCCGGTTCATCAGGTTTAACCACGGTTGAATGAGTCTTCTTATCTTTATTGGTAGTAGTCTGTCGCTGCCCTTGCGCTTTATTTTTAGCAGTTGCGAGGGCACTTATCGTACCGCCATCACTATAATTTAAGTTACGGCTGGTCTGTTTTCTATCCAATTGCCCATCTTCATGGACTTCTATTCTGAAGATACTTCTAATAATATCCTCTCTTATCGAACTGGTCATTTCATTAAACATATCATAGGACTCGAACTTATACTCGGTTAAAGGATCTTTTTGGCCGTATGCACGCAGGCCAATTCCCTGTCTAAGTTCATCCATATTATCAAGGTGTGACATCCAGTTTCTATCGATAACTCTCAGTGCGATATATTTTGCAATCTTATTCATGTTTTCTTCTTTGAACTTCTCTTCTTTATCTTTATAGTTCTGCTTACCAAATTCAATTAAATATTCTTTAATCTCTTCTTTGTTCTTATCTTCAATATCTTCTGCCGTTAATTCTTCCGAGAAATAGAACTTGTTTAGATAATCCACAAGACCTGCCCGATCCCAGTCACTGGGGTGAATATCTTCAGAAAGGTAACTTTCTGTAATATCCTCGACAAGCTGTTCCAGCATTCCGAAGATGATCTCGTCCATATTATCGGAAAAGAGAACATCGCTTCTCTGCTCATAAATGATCTTACGCTGTTTATTTAAGATATCGTCATACTGTAAGATGGCCTTTCTGATATCGAAGTTTCTGCCTTCCACTTTTTTCTGGGCCCTTTCGATCGCATTGGTAATCATCTTATGCTGGATAGGCTGGTCATCTTCCATACCGACCTTATCCATTAGGGCCGTAATATTGTCGGATCCGAAGAGCCTTAAGAGGTCATCTTCTAAGGAGACAAAGAACTGTGAGGAACCCGGATCGCCCTGACGGCCGGCCCGTCCTCTCAGCTGGTTGTCGATCCTGCGGCTTTCATGTCTTTCAGTACCTAATACATGTAGACCACCTAACTCGACTACTCCTTCACCTAAGACGATATCGGTACCTCTACCGGCCATGTTAGTTGCAATTGTTACACTGTTTTTCTGACCGGCATCCTTAATTATTTCAGCCTCTTTTTTATGGTTTTTAGCATTTAAGACATTATGCTGGATGCCCTTGCGGTTTAACATCCTGCTTAATTTTTCCGATTTATCTATATCGACAGTACCCACTAAGAGGGGCTGACCTTTTTCGTGTCTTTCCTCTATTTCTTCTACAACTGCCCTGAATTTAGACTCCTCATCCTTAAAGACAAGGTCCGGCTTGTTATCTCTGACAAGTGGTTCGTTGGTGGGAATAACGACAACTTCCATCCCATATATCTTGATAAATTCTTCTTCTTCAGTTTTGGCAGTACCGGTCATACCGGCTAATTTATCATACATTCTAAAGTAGTTCTGTAAGGTAATGCGGGCAAAGGTCTGGCTGCCTTTTTGGACAGATACACCTTCTTTGGCTTCAATTGCCTGGTGTAAGCCCTCACTGTACCTTCTACCTTCCATTACTCGGCCGGTAAATTCATCGACAATCTTAACTTTACCTTCATCTACTATATAGTCTCTATCTTTTTTCATCAGGGTATGGGCTCTTAAGGCCTGGTTAACCTGATGGTGTAATCTAAAGTTATCTTCATCAAAGAGGTTATCAACATTTAAATAATTTTCTACCTTTTCTACGCCTTCTTCTGTTAAGGTAACACTATTGTTTTTCTCATCTAATTCATAATGCTGTTCTTCTTTTAAGTTCGGAATTATTCGGTTAAACTTCCTGTAATCCTTGGAAGTTTCCTGAACCGGTCCTGAAATGATGAGCGGTGTTCTTGCCTCATCGATTAAAATACTGTCTACCTCATCTAAGATAGCATAGTGGAAATCGTGCTGGATAACATTATCGGGATCGGTTGCCATGTTGGCCCGTAAGTAATCAAAACCGAACTCGTTATTGGTACCATATGTTACATCAGCATCATATGCTTTTTTTCTTTCTTCTGGGGTCATCCCGCTTAATACTACTCCTACATCTAAACCTAAAAATTCATAAATCTGGCCCATCCACTCACTATCTCTTTTGGCTAGATAGTCATTAACAGTAACTACATGGACGCCCTTCTCGGTTAAAGCATTTAAGTATACAGGTAGGGTAGCTACCAGGGTCTTACCTTCCCCGGTCTTCATTTCGGCGATTTTACCCTCATGTAGTGCGATACCACCCATCAACTGTACATCAAAATGTCTAAACTCTTCCTTGGTTGAACGTTGAGAAGCCTCTCTTACGACCGCAAATGCTTCCGGTAATAGATCATCCAGACTTTCTCCATCCTGATATCTCTGTTTAAATTCAGCTGTCTTTGCTTTCAATTCCGCATCGGAAAGTTTCTGCATATCGCTTTCTAACGCATTTATTTCATCGACAATTTCCTGTAATCTTTCCAGTTCTTTTTCATTGGGATCTTTAAATAAGTTTTTCACAAAATCAAACATTTTTTTACCACCTGTTTTTTTATTATAGATCAAAAAATTTAAGTCTAAATCATTACAAATTTACATTATATTATAACATTAATTGGTTAAAATCTCAATCTATTCACTTATCTATCATATAACAGAAATGTCTCAATATTATGGGATTTATTATTTCTTTTCCCCAGTATAATTCTAATGCTTTCATATTTTAAATAAGAATTAATTATATGTTAAAAGGCCGCCCGTTTTAAAGGGCGGCCTATTTACAATCTATTTATTTATCTTAATATTTAAAAAGTGGGTTCAATCAACCCATAATTTCCATCCTTTCTTTTATATACTACATTCACTTCATTTGTATTTGCATTTGAAAATACGAAGAAATCATGCCCAATTAAGTCCATCTGCATGACTGCTTCCTGGACATCCATCGGTTTTAAAGCAAAACTCTTTGTTTTAACGATCTTTGGTTCAAATTCGTCTTCCTCTGGTTCTTTTTTCTTACGAACCATTTCCTCTCTTTCTTCCATATATTCTTCTTTATATTCCTGTTTTCTTTCAATCATTTTATTGTGGATTCTTGTTTTGTACTTGTGAATCTGTCTTTCTACCTTGTCAATGACCCCATCAAGCGAAGCATACATATCAGTAGTTTCTTCTTCACCGCGGAGAATTAATCCTTTGACATAAGCTGTAACTTCTACTATATGCCTTTCTTTTTCGACCTCCATTGTAATGTGGACTTCCATTGGTTCGCCTTGAAAATACTTTTCCAGTTTTTCCATCTTTTCTCTGGCGTAATCCTTTAATGAAGGTGTAATGTCGAAATTTTTTCCATAAACCGTAATATTCATTATCTCCACTCCCTTCTGAACTACTAAAATAAATATTGTTGTTATTATAATAATTCAATATTTTGAAGTAAAACCCTTCTTTTATAAAAAAAATCCTGATTACATCTCTGTAATCAGGATTGTGTGCACATATTTAGGCATCTATAATTACTCTTCTTCAACCCTCACAACTTGTGCAGCTTGAGGTCCTCTGTCACCCTCAACAATCTCGAACTCTACTTTTTCTCCGTCTTCAAGAGTTTTAAATCCATCATCTTGAATTGCTGAAAAATGAACAAAAACATCGTCGCCTTCTTCTCTTTCAATAAAACCATAACCCTTTTTCGCGTCAAACCACTTTACTGTTCCAGTATAGATCATAAATTATATTCCTCCTGTAAATTGTTTCTAGGAAACTTAAATTCCCATTTATCTTAATATAACACAGTATAATATTGTTGTCAAACAAGTTATAACAAAAGATTACAACTTATTACACACCCAATATATAGTATTATATTACAAGATCTTCTAAATTATTGTTCTCTTTTATTTCCTCTATTTTTTTGCGGGCTCTCTGCAGAGCATTATCGACAGTCTTCACATTAATTTCAAGTTTATCTGATATTTCTTTATAAGTACGGTCATCTAAGTATTCATAAAAAACATTTTTTTCTAGCTCAGTTAATTCTCTTTCAATTTCCTGAAATACTAAATTTATAATTTCTTTATAAACAAATTGATCTTCCAATTTTTTCTTCTTATCGGGTAGAATTTCACTAAAACTTCTCCCCGACT
>DATGCJ010000189.1:0-2860 GCA_035312025.1 Halanaerobiales bacterium
TTTGATAAAAAAGCACCGATGGGCATCACTCCCTTAAATAGGGAACAAAAATTTGCCTATGAGCTATTATTAAATGATGATATTCGGATTGTTACGATGTCGGGTAAAGCCGGAACAGGCAAAACCTTACTTGCTTTAGCGGCCGGATTACAGAAGGTAATTAATGATAAATATTATGATAGAGTTTTGATTGCCCGGCCTGTGATTCCGATGGGTAAAGATATCGGCTTTTTACCGGGTTCAGTTGAGGAAAAATTGGAACCCTGGATGCAGCCGATCTTAGATAATTTAAATTTAATTATTCATAGTAATAAGGGTTCATATCTATCAATAGATCAATTGATAGAAAATAACTTTATCCAAATTGAGGCTTTAACCTATATTAGAGGAAGATCTATACCGAATCAGTATATTATCATTGATGAAGCTCAAAACCTCTCCAAACATGAGGTTAAAACCATTTTAACAAGGGCTGGTAAGGACTCTAAGATAGTATTAACAGGTGACCCCTTCCAGATTGATAACCCTTATTTGAATAAGGTCAATAATGGTCTTTCTCAAGTAGCTAATCATTTCTATAAAGAACAGATAACCGGCCATATTATGCTGCAAAAAGGTGAAAGATCAGAAATCGCAAAAATCGCCAGTGAACTCCTTTAATATAAGCAGTAAGCTGCAAATTTGACTAATTTTGTCATATTACTTGACAGCAAAAATAATATCATATACAATTATAGAAAATTAAATAGTTGAAATTACCTCATCTTTGACCGGATGAGGTAGAGGCGCAGAACTTAAGATTAGCTTTTTACTCATAAAGAACCTATTGGTAAAAAGTGAAAGGGAATTCTGCCGAAGCTTTTAATTTTTCTGGTTCGAAAAATTAAAGGTTGGGTCTGTATATAAGATATGCAGGACTGTCATTGAAATATGAACCCGTATTTCAGTGTTGAGCTATCTCATCAAAAGGGAAAGAGGAGGTGGTTTCTACTGGTGCAATTTGAATTCATACCCAGCGGAAATCCCGCTGGGTTTTGTTATTTTATAAAAAAAATCAGCATATAAAAACTAAGAAATAAAATAAAATGGAGGTATAATCAATATGGAAAACTATGGTATCATATCTCTTATTCCACCACTTTTAGCTATTATTTTGGCCTGGTGGAGTAAAGAGGTAATTATTTCATTATTTATAGGAGTGTTTTCAGGTGCTTTAATATTGTCAAGTTATAATCCAATTGCTGCTTTTGCATCAACTTTGGATAAATATATGTTAGGCTCACTGGCTGATTCCTGGAATGCCGGTATTATTATATTCTTACTGTCAATGGGTGGTATGATAGGAATCATAAATAAAGCTGGGGGAGTTGTAGCAATTGGTGAATATGTAGCAAAAAAAGCTAAGTCAATTAAAAATACATTAATGGCTACCTGGGCAATGGGTGTATTAATCTTTTTTGATGATTATGCTAATACTTTAATTGTTGGTAATACAATGCGGCCCATAACTGATAAAATGAATGTTTCAAGAGAGAAACTTGCCTTTGTTGTTGATCTCACAGCGGCAGCTGTTTCCAGTATCGTACCTATTTCTACCTGGATTGCCTTTGAGGTGGGGGTTATTAAAGACGGCTTTGATAAATTAGGTATTGAAGCCAGTGCTTATACTACTTTTGTAAAGACCATACCTTATAGATATTATTCAATTTTTGCTTTACTTTTTGCACTTATCGTAATTTACTTAATGAAAGACTTTGGCCCGATGTATACAGCCGAACATAGGGCAAGGACTACCGGACAGTCCCTAAGACCGGGTTCAACACCTATGGTTTCTAAGGAACTAGAAGAGATTGAAAAACCAGAGGGCCCTTCTTTTAGTATTATGGACGCTTTTTCTCCTATTTTTGTTGTTATTATAGTAACCTTATTCGGTCTTTGGTATAACGGGGGAGGGGCTTCTCCCGACGTTAGTATTCAAACTGCCTTTGGTGATGCGGATGCCAGTGTAGTATTATTGTGGGCCTCCTTTGCAGGTGGTTTTGTAGCTGGTATAAATGCATTGATTAAAGGCATTTTAGATATATCAGATGTAGTGGAAAGCTGGATTGATGGGGCAAAATCGATGTTTATTGCGACAATGATCTTGATTTTAGCCTGGTCAATCGGAAGTATCACTGATGACTTGGGTACAGCTAATTTTCCAGTTGGTATTCTAGAAGGTAATTTACCTGCCTTTTTAATCCCGGTCCTTCTATTTATAATTTCCGCTTTTATAGCATTTACAATAGGGAGTTCCTGGGGAACGGTTGCCATCGTGATGCCTTTAGCTATTCCTTTAGCTCATAACATTGGCTCACCAATGCTGCCGGCAATTGGGGCAGTCTTAACAGCAGCGGTTATGGGAGATCATTGTTCTCCAATTTCTGATACAACCATTATGTCCTCTACAGCTTCTGCGGTAGACCATATCGACCATGTTTCTACCCAGCTGCCCTATGCCTTAACAGTTGCAGCTGTGGCGGCCATATTCGGCTTTTTACCGGCCGGTTTAGGTATATCCCCTCTAATTAGTTTACCGGTTGGTATTATAGTACTTTATATAATAGTCAATGTGTTTGGTAAAAGTGTTAAAGAAGCAAAATTGGAAGAAGTAGAAATGGAACATTAGATAAAATAATAAATTAACTTACCCATAATTATGGTGCGGTTTTTATACCGCACTTTTTCTTTTTTTAGCAGGGATAGAAGCTTTCTTATCGAAATTATTATATAGCAGTTAAATAAGGTGGTTTAATAATGAAAAAATTTTTAACAGTAGTAATTGTATTAATAATATGTTTTTTTATAGGATTTTCTATTC
>DATGCJ010000190.1:0-3193 GCA_035312025.1 Halanaerobiales bacterium
CCAAATATTAGTAACTCTTGATGAAATGGGATATAATACTAAAAAGATTAGTGATCAATACCAAGAATTTAGGAAAGAGAAGGCAGAAAAGCTAATATCTTAATGAGGTGATAAGATTGGAAGTTGCTAAAAAAGAAAAAAGCTCACATATAGGCACATGTGAGCAACGAGATAACTATTCAACTCTTAATAATAGTATATCATTGAATATGAGATTTTGTAAAGTATTATTCGATAATTTAGAAGGATATGTCGAAATTGCAGAACTCAAAAATGGTAAGATGCCCAAACAATATTATAATTCAGTTGAGGAGTTAAAAGAATACGATCCGCCGCAGGATAAAGATGTATTTTTAGGAGTATTCAGCAGAAAATATCCAAGCGGGAAAATTGAAGCAGTTAACCAGACCAACGCAATATGGTTAGACTTTGATAATATAAGCGATCCCGCAGCGTTGGAGTATATACTAGACAATAAGGCACTCCCAGAGCCCAGTATAGTTGTTAATAGCGGACATGGTTTACATGCATATTGGTTATTAGATAAGCCTGCTGGACGTGAAGTCAGACCAGTTGTAAAGAAATTAATAAATATTACTGGTGCAGATCCGAAGGGAGTAAATGAAAATAGACTCATGAGGATACCAGGAACAATTAACAATAAAAAAGAGCCTGTTAAGTGTGAAGTAATTCAGATGACCGACAGGAGCTTCAAATTAGACCATATAGCAGACTTATTAGGAGTGAAGGCTGAACTAAAGGATAAGTCTAAAAACGTTGCAGAAGCCCTTAATATAGACTATGAAGTAATAAGAAACAACGTTAAAAGCCCATGTATAAAAAATATTATGGGTGGTGTGCCTGAAGGTGAAAGAAATTGGCTTTTAGGTAGATTAACAAAATATTTAAAACACAAATTAGATTTATCCAAAAAAGATGCCCGAAAAGTTATAAGGGTTTGGAATACAAAAAACAATCCACCACAGCCCGAAGGTGAACTATTAGCAAGTTTTAACGAATACTGGCATAACAAAAAATATAATTTATTAGGGTGTTTTATTAAAGATAAAGAGGGCAACCCTATACCGCAGCTACAACAAATATTAGAAAAATATTGTAATAGAGATAATTGCAACTCTGATGGACAAATTGAATTTGTTGATGGAGAGTCAATTGTTGAATTTAATAATAGATTAATAAACAAGATAAAAAATATTTCTGTAAACAGTTTTATAATTTATAGTATTCTATCACAAAATGAACAAGGGCTTTCAGCAAAGAAAGCTGCAAATATAATGGGTGTTTCACAAAAAACATTTAAAAGAAATATTGGAGAATTAATAAAATTAGGTTACGCAAAAAAGAAAAAAGGAATTCCGCAACGCAAAATACCAGATTTATATTATTTTACAAAGCAAGGAACGTTCGGATTAAGTAATACAGTAATAAGATATGCTACCATGAGGGCAATGCTTGCAGAGCTCCGCAACGGAGACATAAGGCCTTTAGATATTAAAATATATATATTATTGAGATATTACAGGAAAAGAAGTTTAATAAATAAAGCATATCCATCTACAACAACACTTGCAGAAAAATTAGGTACTACGAGAGCGGAAATTAGTAAAAGAGTTAATCATTTAGAGAGAAGGGATTATTTCAGGATAGAACGCGGTAAATATAGATCTAATTTATATAAGTTTAAATTTGATTCTAATAAAAAAAATTAGAGAGTAAAGAATACTATTTTGACGGTTAGCATATAATTTATGGTGGACACGTAGCACACATGTAATTAGAGAGTAAAGAATACCGTTTTAACAGTAAGGGTAGCTTCTATGGTGGACACGTAGCACACATAAGTACTTTAGAAGGGTTAAAACTGTCTATTGAGTTAAAAGAGAATATAGAGAGAGTAAAGGATAATGATCCTGGATAGCTCCCAAAAAAGTTGGAAGTCGCAGCTTGAGGGGGCTATTTTGTATGTAAAGATATATAAAAAGGTGGTGTATTATGCAAGATTTACTATTATCAGCAATATTAATAAGTGGTTTATGTGTAGTCAGCTTTAAAGTAGGTGGAATTATATCAACAAAAATAAATAAAGTGTAGTGATATTAACTAGTTGAAAAATGTAGTCTAATGAACGGTGTAATTACTACAATGACAGTAAAGAAGGTGTAAAAAAATTATGAAGGATAAAGCTCTATATTCATATGAGAAAAGATTAGATAGTTTAAAGTCAGCCCGTCAATTTCAAGCAAAAGCTATTGTAAAGTATGATCAAGGGGAAATATCAGCAGAGAAGTTAAACACTATAAGTAAGGCTATGAATACACTATTAAGGGCTCTTGAGAAGTCTAATTTAGAATTAAGAGTTGATGAGTTGGAAAGTATTTTAAAAAGGAAATCAGCATAAGGAGTGGATAAAATGAGAAGAGAATTACAAAATATAGCAAGTGAGATTGATAACTTTGTGAATGAAGTTCAACAGATAAAAAGCGTACCAGATGGAGATATTGGAGTTAATATAAAAAACAAACAAATTAAGGAAAAAGAAAAACAATTTAAAAATTATGCAGATAAAATGTTTGAGAGTGCCGAAAATAAGCTCAACAAACAAGCTGAAAAAGCACAGAACAAACTTAAAAAGATGCAAGGTGATAACTATCAAAAAAGACAATATTACTATACTAAAGCAAATCAGGAGCTATCTAATTATAAAAGCCCTATTGATTATCTTAAAGACAAAAAAGAAATATCTAATAATCAGATAGAATTACAAGAAGCAAGGAAAGTTGCATTATCTAAAGCAAAAGCTACTGATGATGGAGATTATCAAAGATTAAAAGAAATTGTAGTCGATACTATGGGGTCTGATGAACTAGAAGCAAGAAAAGAACTGGCAAAAGTTAAAATTAAAAGAAAAAATTTAAAAGGTGCAGTAAGTTCAATAAACTTTGATCTTGATCAGATTAAAAATGGTAATGTAAGTTCAGCGAAAACTTCATTAATTGCATTTTCTGAAACCGATAATTTAGAACAAAAAGCGACCAAAAAAATAAGTGAAACATTATAGGAGGTTAGCAAATGGAAACTTATAACGGTGAACTAAAACAAGATAAGAGTAAAACTCACAAAGGTAAAGTGCCTGAAGGTTATAAGAGAAACCAATTCGGGAAAATAGTCCCAA
>DATGCJ010000191.1:0-5375 GCA_035312025.1 Halanaerobiales bacterium
TGTCAGTCCTATTTAACACAAAAACAAGGTCCCAGGGATATCTATACCCTAAAAATACATTATTTAAGTAGAATATTGTATAAATTCAAATTAAAAGTTTAATTTAGAAATCGAAAATGTAAATATCGTTATTTTAGCTTAAATTAGTGTGTAAATTTATTTTTTGTGGCTACTTTCCGAATTCAGGTTAAACACAATATTATTCAAGTTCAACAATCTCTACTCGACGATTCATTGCTCTTCCTTCTTCAGTCTGATTACTCATTACCGGTGCAGCTGGACCAACACCAGTTGAAATTAACTGTTTTTGACTTATACCGTACTCATTAAGCAGTTTTGTAACTACTGCCTCTGCTCTAGACTCAGATAAATTTAAATTCATTTCATAACTCCCAACAAAATCTGTATGGCCAACTACTAGATATCTTTTACCACTATTTTTTAGTAAAAATTCTGCTATTACAGACAGTGCTTCCTCAGAATCAGCTTTCACCCTGGATTCACCTGTATCAAAATAAATATCATAGATAGCTACTCGGCCATCAACCTCAATACCCTGTTTTATATACTCCATTGTAACCATATCCATCTCCATACCTTCTAATTCCAGGATAACTATCTCAAAGTAAGTTTCATCAGCCTGTCCTGCCGCCCAATGACCTCTACCAGCTGCAACAATAATATATTTTTCTACCTGATCAACTGTTACCCTGGAAACCATATATTCAGTTATCTCTTCAGGGTATTTAGTAAAACTGAAAACATTAGTTGACAGCCCTCGATCCTGTCTGGTAGTATTATAATATTCAGAAAAGTCGATTTCATCAATCTCAATCGACTGCGGATCTCGGGTCTTAAATAATACCCGGCCATCAATATTATCAATCGCTGCCTCATAATTTCTAATAACCTCATAGGGAGAACGTCCTTCTGGAGCCTTTAACCAAAATCTTCGAATATATCCTTCAAGTATATTAACAGTATCTTCACCTAAAATAACTGGGAGTTCTTCGAAGCCAAAAATATCATCATAGATCAGCTCACTACCTTCATAAATTGGAACAATTTTCAGATCATCCTCAGCCATTATATCTATTGAAGTCCCTACCAACAACAGTCCAAAAACGAATAACACTAATATAAACCTGGTAAATTTCATTATATCCCCCCAATATGATATGTTAATTAATTTTAAAACTTACACTTAAATACAAGCTACACCAGTTTGGTAAATCATTTATTATTTTTTAAGTATATTATTGATATTATCCATATAAAAGGAATTTCCTCTATTTATAAACATTTTAAAGAGAAACCTTTAAAATCTTAGGCTAAGTGCTCAGCTTTAATTTCTTTACTCTCTATTCTGTATTGATACCACTTTGTGTAATTATAGGTGTTATATAACGCCTATTTTTGTGTACTCCTCGTTCACCTTCTATCTGTGGGTTTTCGGTACTATATTGCCATATATCTTATTTAAAATATTTCTGGAGGGGTAGTTTTATAAAACAAAAAGATACAGATAGAGGAAGTTGATCCTAATCTGGCTTCTCTATGGCAGTTTATGACTTCTATAAGTACTACCGCCTTTGAAAGCATCTGATAAGGTACCCACCCTTATAAAAAGCTATTTTTGAGCAAAAAGGAGAACCTGCCAGCAAATCTAGCTCTCTGGCAGGTTCTCTTATTGTTTCTATTCAGCTATTACACAATCCATCCTGTTATCCAAGTTGGTTTATTTGGTTAACAATGTCGATAACATTTGAAGATCACCGTTTTCTAGTTTTCTTCAACAATAATATCATCGATATACCAATCATCGTTGTATAAAGTATAACCATCAAAGACCCAGGCAATTCGGAATGTTTCTCCTGCAAGGTGGTCTAACTCTATATATATTGTCTCAGGTCCTATATCTCCAGTTACCATTACATTCCATTCAGTATTCCAGGTAGTTCCGTCATCTGTCGAAGTTTGTACTAATAGTTCATAACTCCCAAAAACATAAACATTAAAATGTTTAAAGCTAAGTTTAAGCTCGCTAGATGTACCAGCATCAATTACAGGTGAAAACAATCTTGAGGTATCATCAAACAGAGGATTCCATTTCAATCTCATTTCAGGAGCCTCTCCACCTGCATTATTAGAATTTCTTACGCCCAATTGGTTCTGTCTCTTGACCATCCAACAGGGATTTCATTTATTTCTACTCCAGTGAAGTCATCTTCAAAACAATATTTCAAATTCATCCATACCATTCCCACCTATCCTTTAAGGATTTTGGTAGGTTTTTAACCCTGGTTTGTTCTTTGACTAAATTCTTTCTTTGGTTGTTAAGCTGTCTTATAGCCTTAAAAGTGACGTCGTCTTTGATGACAGGTAGTTTATCATATTCAGCCAAAAGAATGTTTGCAACAGCTTCAGCATCAGCTTTGTCGGACTTATCGGGTGAAGTGCTTTGTTTTCTTTCTCTTTTAGTTTGAACAGGATTAACTTCTTTAACAGTATAGTCTTTTTTAATTAACCATTGTGCGAGTGAATAGCCTAGTCCCTGGGTATCTTCAAGTCCAAAGACAAGTTTTTCATCATTATGGGTAAGGGTTTTAAGCCTGGTTAGAAACGAGTCAAAATCAGCTGGATTATTGGGAGTCTGAGCGAATCCGATTTTTTGATGGAAACAGTTAATTACAACAGCAGTATGTTGAGCTTTATGAGTGTCAACACCAACAAAAAGATAATCTTGAGGATTATTCATGTTGTTCAGCTTCTTTCAAGTTTTATAAGTCATCATCAGGCGTGCCCTATTGTAATAGCGTTAAAACCGCAGCGTTCAATTGACGTCTCTGATGATGTAAATCAGGCAGGTGGCAGTCTAAATAAAATCGTTACTCTAAACGTACAGAGCCGCAAGGAGATTTATAGCCTGACCTGTCTGGAATAACCTTTTTCAAAAAACAAAACGAGATGGAATGATTAACAAATTTTCGACTTAGGGGGGATCCTCCCCCCCAAGAATAAAACAATAGGAGGTATTTAAACATTTTAAAATTTTAACACTAAAAGATCCCCAATCTTTTATTTTATCCCTATTTTAATGCCGATGGATCACCGAATGCGGTAAATGTCTGCCGAAATCCTTAAAGAATGGATGGCAATGATATTTTTACTAATTTAGAAGAATAATAATATCTCTATCAAGGAGAGCATAGGCTATCTTCAACCGGTAGTTTTGGCATATATAATGCAAGTGGTGATAAAATTAAGATAGCCTTAATATATGAACTGGGGGCAGGAGCAGAATATATAACTGGAATAGCTTATTATGACCATCCTGATAATAGTATTGCTAACTCCACAAATACAACCACCCGTGTATGGATTTGACGATAAAAGTAAACCATATGTTGATCTGTGGTCCAGCAATTTGTGTCAATCTAAGGGTGAAGGTTGGATAAAGGTCATTATCCCTTCTCAAGAACATATTGAAATAGGAAACTATAATTATAATTGAATTATTGTTATATTTAATATCAGTTCAAATAATTGGACTGGACTCGGAACAGATAACGTCACTTCTAATCCAGATGCAGATATATATGACTAAGGTCCTGGTTGGACACATATAGATAGTTATATTGGCAATTGATAATTAGAATGTTTGGTCAGTTATACAGATTAACTTTTAAAAATTATAGCTTAACTTAAAAATTCGTCAGTAAATATTATCTGCTATAGAGTTTTTTTATTTATAATTCTATTTATAATAAGGCTAACAGGATTTGAACCTGTATCCTACAGATTAGAAGTCCCCAAAATATTTTTTAATAACTTTTACAGAACTGCTAATATTGCTATTATTTCAGCAACTTTAGACCTTTGTAAAATATTTATTTTGTGGCAATTTAAATTACTTTTACAAGCTTTCGGCACTTATCGGCACTTGAATTAAACTATTTTTCTACCTTAATTATATCAACATAATTAAAAATCTATGTCAATGATTTTGTTATAATTTCAAGAAGGTATTTTTCAGTACACCTTGAATTAATAATTATACAATATAAGTATAATTACAATACTAGAAAGGAGGTATTTAAACCTTTTAACACTAAAAGATCCCCAATCTTTTAGTTTATCCCTATTTTAATGCTGATGGATCGCCGTATGCGGTAAAAGCCGCCCGTACGGTGAAGACCTACCAAAATCCTTAAAGGATAGGTGGGAATGGAATTGGAGTAGATGCTGAAAGCAGTTATGCCTTATGGGAAGATAACGAAGATGGGACAGGAACAATGTCTTTATTAATATTGGACTTTAATGGAAATGGTATTACAGAGCTTGGTATGAATGATATTGCTGTACAGGACGCTACTGCTACTAACGGTGATTGGATTAGATTAGCTGATGCTTTTGGTACTTCAGGATGGGATAATATTACTCTAGAGGACCAAGGTAGTGGCAACTATGAGGTTTTGTGGGATTCTAGTGGTGTGTATGGCGACTATGATGAATTATGGAATGTTAGAGTTTGCGGTGTAGTAATAACAGAAAATCTAGATATGGCGATAACAGGCAGTTAGTAGAATAGAATTTAAAATAAACACTAGTATTTACTTCAAAAAGAGAAGATGACAAATAAATAAGCAAAAACTAAGCAGATTAGGCTAGTAACTCAGCTTAATCTGCTTTTTTTAATTAAATTATAGAGAATTGTACTACAAAAATATAGAAATATTTACCAACAGATATCTTTTGATGATACTGTAACCAATATGCTGGTTTATCTAAAAGATTTCCTTAAAGAAAGCTGGGCTCATACTTTTCAAAAAATAATCTTTCCAGCTATTAATGAAGATAGATTTGAAGTTTTATATTGTGATAAACCATCAAGACCTAATTCTTCGGTAAATGTAATTATTAGGGCATTGATCTTAAAAGAAATATATTAACTTTCAGATGTTGTAATTTTAGGTTCTATTTACTTTGATGACAGATTCCAGTATGCATTAAGTTTAACCAGCTTTGATAAAACGCCAGTTTCTATTAATCCCTTTACTAATTTTAGAGCTATATTTTATGTCTATGAAGAAGAAATTGGTGTCGATTTGATTAAGGAAGAAGTAGAAAGTCTCTCGTAACTTATCGCAGAAATACTTAAAATAGGCGCTGAAAAAATCCAGGTGGACTCTTTTATGGTTGCTTCTTCTAGTAAAAACATGTCCAGAATAGAACTAGTCTATACAGTCAATGCTAATATGATTAAAAAGTTAAAGCAACTAGATAAAGAGGCAATACCTGAAAGCTGCCTTAGTTATCTCGAAAAAGGCCATAAAAAAGAAACCGTCTATAAAACACGAGACAAAGATATTGAA
>DATGCJ010000192.1:0-4125 GCA_035312025.1 Halanaerobiales bacterium
TGATTTTTAACATTGAAAAAAGCCTCCTTCAAGATTACTAAACAACCTTTTCTTCTTTTAATTTGTCTATTAATTTTCCTACTTTTTCTTCAACAGTACCTTCTAAGATTTCTGCCTCATGGTCTCTAGTGGGAACAAAGGTATCATAAACCTGAGTCGGGGAAGCATCTAAACCTAATTTATCGTCATCGACTGCAAAATCATCAGCATTCCAAACCTTTACCGTGTTTTCATTATTAAAGGCATCAACAATCCTCTTTATAGAAGGGTATCTTGGTTTATTTAAATCTCCTAATACTGTAAGTAGGACCGGTAATTCGGTCTCTATTATACTATAGCCCTCTTCTAATTTTCTTTTAGCAGTTACTTTTTCCCCCTCTATATTAAGTTCCCGTACATATGTGATCTGGGGAATATCTAAATTTTCAGCAACCTGAGGTCCTACCTGGGCTGTATCACCATCAATGGCCTGACGTCCGCAGAAAATGAGATCAAAATCTCCTACTTCTTTAATTGCCTGAGATAAGGTATAGGCGGTAGCCCAGGTGTCCGAACCTGCAAACTTTTTATCGGAAAGCAAGATTGCTTGATCTGCCCCTATAGCATAAGCTTCAATCAAAGCATCTTTAGCCTGGGGAGGACCCATACTGATTACCGTGACCTGACCCCCAAACTCTTCTTTTAATTTAACTGCTTTTTCAATTGCTGTTTTATCTTCCGGGTTAATAATGCTGGGCACCCCTTCTCTGATCAGGGTACCTTTTTCCTCATCTATCTTAACTTCATTGGTATCTGGTACCTGTTTTACACAAACAACAATATTCATCCTTATGCCTCCTTTTTAATATATAATTATCTTTTTCTATTTAAAACTAGTTAAGTAAAGAACCAGCTATTACCATCTTTTGGACTTCAGTCGTACCTTCATAAATTTCAGTTATCTTGGCATCTCTCATCAGTCTTTCAACCGGATAATCTTTAATATATCCATAACCACCATGCAGTTGAACCGCCTTATTGGCTACCTCAGAAGCGGCTTCAGAAGCGAAGTATTTGGCCATGGCCGCTTCTTTAGAAAATCTCCTGCCCTCATCTTTGGTTTTAGCCGCTTTATATACCAAGTTACGGGCTGCTTCAACTTTAGTAGCCATCTCAGCTATCTCCCATTGAAGCCCCTGAAATTTAGCAATAGGACGTCCAAACTGTTCTCTTTCCTGAACGTATTGCACAGTTTCATCAAGGGCTCTTTGCGCAATTCCTAAGGCCTGGGCCGCAATTCCAATTCTACCCCCATCAAGAGTTGACATCGCAATTTTAAAGCCCATTCCTTCTTTGCCCAATAAATTGTCAGCCGGTATCCGGCAGTCCCGAAAGACTAGTTCTCTTGTATCAGAGGCATTAATCCCCATCTTCTCTTCTTTTTTACCGAGAGAAAAGCCGGCGGTGTCGGCTTCTACTATAAAGGAGCTAATCCCTCGTGTTCCCTTGCTCTTATCGGTCATCGCATGAATAATGAAGATATCGGCTGCCCCTGCATTGGTAATGAAGATCTTAGTACCATTTAAAATATATTCATCTCCTTCTCTCACAGCAGTAGTTTTAACTCCCGCTGCATCGGTGCCTGCCCCCGCTTCTGTTAAAGCAAAGGCTCCTAACTTTTCACCCTTTGCAAGTGGTTTTAAATATTTTTCTTTCTGTGCTTCGGTTCCATATTTATAGATGGGATGGGCCCCTAAAGAAGTATGGGCGGATAAAATAACTCCATGAGTAGCACAAGCGTAAGATAGCTCTTCTACTGCCAAAATATAGTTTAAGGTATCAGAACCGGCTCCCCCATATTTTTGTGGGAAAGGGATCCCCATCATGTCAGCCTCTGCCATCTTCTTAATATTATCAGCCGGAAATTCACAGTTTTCATCGATCTCAGCTGCTATCGGCTTAATTTCATTTTCAGCAAATTCTTTATAAACTTTTTTACACATCTCTTTTTCTTCGCTTAAATTGAAATCCATTATATATACCTCCATATGTAAAAATATTCACAATATATTGCAAAATTTTTTATTCCCCTTTTACAGTTGGCATCAATTCTGCCTGCCCTGTTAGGACAACTTCTTCTTTTTGATTGGTGCAAACCGTATTTAGAGTTACTCTATTTTTTTCCTCATTAATATCTTCTACTTCAGCGGTCGCAGTAACTGTATCCCCAAAGCGAACCGGGGCAGTGAATTTAAGATCCTGTGCAACATATACACTACCGGGACCAGGTAATTGTGTACCCAATACTGTTGAAATCAAACCGGCTGCTATCATACCGTGAGCAATCCTGCCTTTAAACATGGTCTCTTTAGCGAAACTCTCATTAACATGAGCCGGATTAAAATCCCCCGTTATCCCCGCGTAATTATAGACATCAGTTTCTGTAATTGTTTTAGTAAATGAAGCCTTTTCTCCTATCTCTAGTTCATTGACTGTTTTCCCTCTATCCATAGTATTACCTCCATAAGTGATTATTATTTGCAATTACTTGTTAATAATATCACAAAGGTATATTCTATGCAACCTTCAGCAAGCATTTAATCTCATATGACTTTAGTTGAAAAAATATAACTCTGCCCTAGTTTTTGAGAAGCAGAGTTTCAATACTTACTTATATTATATTTTTAATTTTTTCAAGCATTTTCAATGAGCATATTCATTGTTTCATAGGCAAAATCAACTGCTGCCAGATATTTACTATATAGTTTTTTAGGATTCAATCCATATGTTTTTTCGATGATGGAAATTTCCTGCCATTTTACCCTTTCAAAGGCAATTGCCAGCTGCAGGATTTCTCCATATATACCCTCTCCTCTTAAAAGGGCCTCTTTTATATCTCCCTTTAAGGAAATTTCATCAATGATTTCTTCTAAAGGCTTATTTAAGAAAGCGTCCATCATTGACAGCATACCCATAGTAAAAAGTTCACTGCTCTTTTCTTTTACCCCAAAATCTTCTGCCGCCGATTCGACAAACTTTGCCCTGGTTAAGGTATTGACAAATAGGATATCCGGTTTATCATTTCTTAACCCTTCTGCTAGATATATTAGACTCCATTTTTTTAAACCATTTATACCTAAAAGGGTGGAAGCCTGTTTGATAGAAGATACATTATAACCGTAATAGGCAGAATTGATGGTACTTAAGAGACTGACAGTCATCGACATATCGTTTTTAATGATATCCTCTAATTTATCAAAATCAATTTCGGGTTTATTTAATTCTTTTAAGAAATTTAGATAATTCAGCTTATAACCGGGGATTTTTCTATTGGCCATAACTTCCGGCTTGGTAAAAAATATGCCCTGAAAATAGTCATAACCGCATTCCTTAGCCTGATCAAATTGTTCATGTTCATTAATATTTTCGGCCATGAATTTTAAGTTTTTATTATACTTATTTTTAAGTAGATTTATTATCAAAGTATGTTCCTTTTCTTTAAACTTATTAAAATCTAGTTTTAGGATATCTGCATACTTAATTAACGTAGTGTTTGGTTTATAGGGGTTTAGATCATTTAGGATGATAAGGGCACCTTCATCCTTTAATTTAACAATATTGCTTATTAGGTTTGCATCATAATCAATATCTTCAGAAATCTCTATCCCGAGGTTATCCTTGGCTAAAAAATTAACAACTTCATTTTTTAAAAGATCCCTGGTAAAATTCATGAAAATCTTCTTGCCATTAGAAAGATTTGTCTGTTCGATAAATTCCACATCATTGTTAATTGCTTCAGCTGTTATATCAATATTATCATCAGTGATTTTATTATCGTACGAATTTTTAAAAATGATTTCATAAGCTATTACATCTTGATTTAAATTAAGGACCGGTTTTCTTGCTAAAATAGACTCTTCCATTTTAATCAACCCTCCCTGTTTAACTTATTATTATGCAAAATAAAAAATATATATTATTAATATAAAAAAACTATGACTGCACAGCCATAGATTACTGTTTTAATGGTAACCTGGCAGTCTTATATTGAAGACCCATAGCTTTGCGCCCCAGCTTCACAGCCGGTTTGCCTTTTTCATAATTTATTTAACTCTAATTTTACTATTCAAAAATTACTTACCTAAA
>DATGCJ010000193.1:0-17204 GCA_035312025.1 Halanaerobiales bacterium
TTAAAAGTCCGTTGTACATCTATGTATAAAGCGATCGGATATAACATAAAACAGCTGGTTAAAATACTAAATGGAGGTTTTAGAAGTTGTTTGAGTACATAAACCACCAAAAGTAGGAGAATTATAACTCAGACAACATCAGTATAGAAAATTAATTTCATTTAACTGGTTTGAAATATTCATTGGAAAATATATTTTGCTCAAGTTAGTTTATTTGAGTTCTAAGTTGGTCTATTATAATATTTTTCGCAGTGCAATCATTGATTAATTGTAAAATATTTAACTTTAATTTTCTGAGATTCTTGTATAATAGTATATGTCGAAAGTTGAAATAAGCAAATTATCTAAAAGGAGTGGTCTTAGTGCCTAAAATTAATGAAGATGAACAACAACAGATCAGAGAATTATTTGATGGAAAGATGGAAAATGAAGTATATATTCAGTTCTTTACATCTGATGATGAAGAATGTCAGTACTGTGATGATACTGAAGAAATCTTAGACGAACTTAAGAACTTACACGATAAAATTAATCTTGAGAAGAATGAACTAGGCAATGGCAATACTGAAAAGTATAATATAGATAGAGTACCTGCCATCCTATTTACAGATAAAGAAGGCAATGACTCAGGCGTACATTTTTATGGTATCCCCAGTGGTCATGAATTTAATACCCTTATTGAAGGTATTATAAGTATGTCCAATGGTCAGACTGAGCTTTCAGATGATGTTATCGAAGAATTAAAAGAGATTGATAATGATGTTTTACTTCAGGTATTTATTACTCCAACTTGTCCTTATTGTCCAAGAGCGGTAAAAGTAGCTCATGAAATGGCAATGCATAATCCTAAGATCAAAGGTGAAATGGTGGAAGCGATTGAATTTCCTGATCTCTCAAGCAAGTATGAAGTATCAGGTGTACCAAAGACAGTTATAAATAGTGGTAAGGCAGAACAAGTTGGTGCAGTTCCTGCCAAAACTATTTTAGATAAAATTAAAACAGCTATTTAAGTAATTATTATTTAATCTTATTATAATTTTTTAAGGAGGTTTCTAACAAGATGAGCAAAAAACCTGTAGAAGTAAATGATGGAAACTTTAGAAGAGAGGTTTTAAGGTCAGATGTACCTGTTTTAGTTGACTTTTGGGCTGACTGGTGTGCACCATGTAAAATGGTGGCTCCCGTAGTCGAAAAGATCGCCAGGGAATATTCTGAAGATATCAAAGTTGCCAAACTTAATGTTGATGAAAACCAATCTACAGCTTCCAGATATGATGTTATGAGTATTCCAACCCTCGTTATCTTTGAAGATGGAAAAGAAAAAGATAGGGTAATTGGATATGCTCCTAAAAACAAGCTAATCTCAAAACTTGGTTTAAGATAATTAAATAAGTAATAAAAAATAGCAGGGGATACCCTGCTTTTTTTATTTTCACCCATAAAAATTTTCTATATTTAGTGAAAAATTTTATTAGTTATGATATAATTCTTTTGTATAATATGCAGGATATTTTTTATAAAATTTCTGAGGGGTGGTATTTTGCAAAGAGTCCTTATTATTTATTCAAAAGAAGGTGACGTTAAGGAGATAGCCGAAGGAATTGCAGAGGGCGCCAGGGAAAAGGGATATAAAGTAGACTTACAGGATACAGAAATCACAGGGAAACCTGTCTCCTTTTATCCATATGATGTGGTAATCGCAGGTGCGCCGACTCAAGGTATATTCCGGGGTAAAATCCCTTCAGATTTAGCGAGTTTTTTAAAAGAATGTAAAAGAACGGGTGGACAGGCTGCAATGGCATTTGTTACACCCCGCTTTTTTGCGACCAATAAAGCCTTGAAACTAGTAATGGGCGAACTGGAAAAATTAGGTTGTATCGTAAAAGATTTTAGGACAATAAAAAATAGGAAAGAAGCCGTTGACTTTGGTAAGGCTTTAAAACTATAATTATATACATAAATGCCACAGTGAAAACTGTGGCTTTTTTGGAATTATAAAAATAGTTGAGGAATGATATAATGGAAGAAGTAATGATTAAAGTAAATAACAAGCAGGAATTTACGGATGGAAAAAAAGATGAAATAAGTTATGAAGGTAAGGGAGAGTATAAGTACAAAAACGGCAAACATTACCTCATATATGAAGAGACAAACCAGGGGCTTGAAGAAGTCAAAACCATTATCCGTTTTAATGAAAAAATAAATAGGATACTTATAAAGAGATCGAGTCCCAATGAGATGAGACAGGTATTTGATGTTAAAGAAAACTGTGATTTTTTATATAACCTGGGCAGTCATAAGATGAGGTTTGAAACTGATACTAAAAAACTTCAGATAGAAACTGGTCCCCAAAGAGGCGAAATTTCTATAGAATATAATCTAATTCAAAACGAGCAAGTCTTTACTTCTAATAATTTAAAGATCGAATACAGGTTTATTGATAAGGAGTGACAGATATTATGGAAAAGAATATGATTGAAAAAGTAGAAAATAAATTACGTGCGGCTATCAAGGAAGGTTTAGTTAAAACCTTAGAACAGGCAGATATTACTTTAGAACAGATTCCTGATATTAAGGTAGAAGTTCCCCGTGAAAAGGAACATGGGGACTATGCGACTAATATTGCCATGGTAATGGCCAAACATTTTAAGAGAGCACCCCGCCAGATTGCAGAACTGCTCAAAGAAAATATTGAGGCTGATTTAATTAAAGATATTTCTGTAGCCGGACCAGGTTTCATCAACTTCAACCTAGAAAATAGCTGGTTATATGAAACGATCGATTTAATAGATAAATTAGGAAAAGATTATGGAAAGGTTGATGTGGGAGATCATAGAAGAGTCCTCATTGAATTCGTAAGTGCCAATCCGACCGGACCTTTACATGTCGGCCACAGCCGGGGGGCGGTTGTAGGAGATATGACAGCCAATATAATGGAGGCAGCCGGTTATGAGGTAGACCGCGAATACTATTTTAATGATGCCGGTAACCAGATAGATCTCTTAGCGAAGTCTACCTTAATTAGATATAAACAGCTTTTTGATATCGAGATAGACTTACCTAAAAATGCTTATCACGGTAAGTATTTGATCGATATTGCTAAAAAGCTTAAAGAGAAATACGGCAAAAGCCTTTTAGATAAAAAAGAAGAAGAGCAGTTAGATATTTGTAAAGAGTTTGCTTATGAAAGTTTAAAGACTAAAATTGAAGAAGATTTAAAGTATTTCGGTATTGAGTTTGATAACTGGTTTTATGAGAGCTCCTTACATGAGGGAGATATAGAAGATGCAATCAATATTTTAAAAGAAAAGGGCTATACCTATGAAGAAGAAGGAGCTTTATGGTTAAGATCAACTGAATTTGATGATGATAAGGACCGGGTGATAGTCAAATCAGATGGTTCCTTAACATATTTAGCCGCAGATATTGCCTACCATTTAGATAAGATTGAAAGGGGTTATGATAAGTTAATTAATGTCTGGGGTGCCGACCACCACGGCTATATTGATAGGGTGAAGGCTTCCATTCAGGCGCTTGGTTATCCCAAGGATATTTTGGAAATAATAATAGTACAACTCGTAAATTTAATGCGAGATGGAGAAAAAATACCGATGTCCAAAAGGGCCGGTGAATTTGTGACCATGACCGATGTAATTGATGAGGTTGGTAAAGATGCTGCCCGTTACTTCTATATCATGCGCAGTTCAGACAGCCACTTCGACTTCGATTTGGAATTAGCCAAAGAAGAGTCAAGCAGCAACCCCGTCTATTACATCCAGTACGCCCATGCCCGCATCCACAGCATTCTCGAAAATGCTGAAGATATAGATTTAAAAGATGTAGATTACAAACTGTTGGATTCGGAAGAAGAGATTGACTTGATCAAGTTAATGGCGCGTTATCCCCAGGTAATTAAGGATAGTGCCGAAAGCAGAGAACCCCATATTTTAGCAAACTATGCTTATGAATTAGCCAATGCTTTCCACATTTTCTATAACAAGAGACAGGTAATTTCAAGTGACGAAAGTTTAAGTAAATCTAGATTGAAGCTGGTTGTTTCCTTACAGCAGGTACTTAAGAACTTATGTAGAGTCCTCGGTATTGAAGCACCAGACCAGATGTAAATAATATTTTCAAGAAAGGAGTTGTCAGCTGTGACAAAATATATTTTCGTAACAGGGGGAGTTGTTTCTGCCCTGGGCAAGGGAATTACGGCCGCCTCTTTGGGTCGGTTGTTAAAGAGCCGCGGGTTAAATGTGAGTATCCAAAAGTTTGACCCCTACATAAATGTAGATCCCGGCACGATGAGCCCCTATCAGCACGGTGAAGTTTTCGTGACAAGAGATGGAGCAGAAACGGACTTGGATTTAGGGCATTATGAGAGATTTATAAATGAAGATCTAACCAGCAATAATAATGTTACTACCGGACAAATATATGGTTCAGTTATTAAAAAAGAGAGAAGAGGTGACTACCTGGGTGCCACCGTTCAGGTAATCCCTCACATAACTGATGAGATTAAAGAAAGAATCACCCGTGTGGGTAAAGAGACCGACGCTGATGTAGTGATAACTGAAATAGGGGGTACAGTTGGAGATATTGAAAGTCAGCCCTTTATGGAGGCAATCAGACAGCTTAAGGGCGACCTTGGTAAAAATAGAGTATTTTATTTACACTGTACTTTAGTTCCTTATGTAAAGACGGCCGGAGAATTAAAGACCAAACCTACTCAACATAGTTTAAAAGAATTAAGGGGAATTGGTATTCAACCTGATTCTCTCATCTGTCGTTCCGATCGAGAGTTAACCAAAGAAGTAAAAGACAAAATATCACTCTTTGGAGATATAGAAAAGAAGGCTGTTATCCAGGTAGTGGATGCCGACCATATCTATGAAGTACCTCTCATGATCGAAAAAGAAGGCTTGGCCGAGATAGTTATCGAGAAACTTGAATTGGAAGATGATGTTAAAAAACCAGACCTTAACAATTGGAAAGACATGGTTAAAAAAATGAAAAACTTAAGTAATGAGATTAAGGTAGCGATCGTGGGTAAGTATGTTGAACTACCCGATGCCTATATCAGTATCAGTGAGGCCTTAAGCCATGCCGGGGTAGCAAATGATAGTGAAGTAAATATAGAATATATATATTCAGAGGATTTAGAAAAGGGCGAGGACCTAAAAGAAGTATTTGAAGGGATGGATGGTATTATAGTACCGGGTGGTTTTGGCCACCGCGGTATAGAAGGCAAAATTGAAGCAATCAGGTATGCTCGCGAAAACAAGATACCATACTTAGGACTCTGTCTTGGGATGCAGTGTGCCGTAATTGAATATGCCCGCAATGTGTTGAACTTAGCAGGTGCAAACAGTTCTGAATTTGATCCTGACACAGATCACCCTGTAATCGCCTTAATGCCTGAACAAAAGGATATTGAAGATATGGGCGGCACGATGCGGCTCGGTATCTATCCCTGCCGTTTAACCGAGGGAACAGACAGTAAAGAGCTGTATGAGGAAGAAATAATATATGAAAGACACCGCCACCGTTATGAGTTAAATAACGAGTACCGCAATGAATTAAAAAATAATGGTATGGCGATGGCCGGTATTTCACCGGACGAGAAGTTGGTTGAGATCGTAGAAGTAAAAGATCATCCCTGGTTTGTCGGGACACAGTTCCATCCTGAATTTAAATCAAGACCCAATAGGCCGCATCCTCTTTTTAAAGGATTTGTCAAGGCGGCTTTAAATTATAAATAGTGAGAGCGCAAACAGACCATGAGGAGGTATACCATGAATAACAATTATGTGGAGGTTGATTACGCTCCTCCCATAGCCACGGTTTTTTTATCCCGGCCCGATGTACTCAATGCCTATAATGAAAAGCTATTAGACCAATTGTATAGTAAAAGTAAAGAACTATTTAATGACGATGATATTAAAGCGGTTATCATTACAGGGCGGGGAGCCAAGTCCTTTACAGTAGGGGCGGACTTAAACTTATTAGAAGATTTAGATTCCGAAACTGCCGGTGTAATTGCCAAAAAGGGGAAAGCAATCTGTGATTTAATTGAAGAGACTGAAAAAGTAGTTATTGCAGCAGTCAACGGTCATGCCCTTGGGGGAGGTATGGAAATTACTTTAGCCTGTGATTTAAGGGTTGCCAGCACCAGAGCTAGATTTGGTCAGCCCGAGGTTACCTTAGGCTTAATCCCCGGGTTTTCAGGTACCCAGAGATTACCCCGTATTTTGGGAATCGGTAGGGCGAAAGAACTTCTCTTTACCGGTAATATAATTGATGCGGAAGAGGCGTTTGAACTGGGTTTAGTCAATAAGTTGGTTACTCCCCGGGACCTACTTAAAGTATCAAAAAGTATGGCCAAACGAATTACAGATCAGTCTTCCAAAGCGGTTGGAATGATAAAAAAAGCGATTAACTACGGTTATTCGCACGGTTGTGATAAGGGTAAAGAATTTGAAACCGATTCATTTAAAGAATGTTTTAAAGACCAAGAACATACAGAAAGAATAAATAGGATGAAGGAAAATCTTAAAGATTAGGTGATAAAGCATGGAAGGGAAAAGGACAATTTTATTTGACTTAGATGGAACATTATTACCGATTGATATGGATAAATTTATAGAAAAATACTTTCGTTTACTTTCTGGTCATTTTGCAGATTTATATAATCCAGAGTACTTTGTAAATATTATCAACAAGGCAACAGAAAACATGATCAGAAATGACGGCCAGCAGACCAACAAAGAGGCTTTTGAAGAGAAGTTCTTTGAATTAATTGATTTAAATGGAGTAGGAGAAAAAGATATCTGGGATAGATTTTATGATTTTTATGATAATCTTTTCCCCACTTTAAAAAAACATTTCGAACTTGATAGGTTAGGGTATGAGATAGTGGAAGCGGCCAAAGCCAAGGATTTTAATATGGTTATTGCAACAAATCCACTTTTTCCCCGTAATGCAATAACAACTAGATTAAAGTGGATTGATTTAAACCCCGCGGACTTTAAATATATTACTTCCTATGAGGAGATGCATTACTGCAAGCCGAATATTAACTATTACAGGGAAATTCTCGATAAGACTAACTATCAGGCGGAGTCCTGTGTAATGGTGGGTAATGACATGCGGGATGACATGGTAGCGAAAAAGGTTGGACTTAAAACATTTTTACTGAATGATTTTAAGGTAGAAAGAGAGGGTACCTCTATAAAACCAGATTGGCAGGGAACGCGTATTGAAATAATAGATTATATAAAAAAATTATGAGGTGATAAAAAATGAAAAATATTATCAACACCGATAAGGCACCGGCTGCTATCGGTAGTTATTCTCAGGCAGTGAAAGCCGGGAATACAGTTTATATCAGTGGTCAGATCCCTTTAAATTTAGAAGGAGAACTGATTATGACTTCGATTGAAGCCCAGACTGAACAGGTCTTAAAGAATTTAAGGGCGATCCTTAAAGAAGCCGGCGGTGACTTTGAAAACGTCGTGAAGGCTACAGTCTATACAGATGACATATCATATTTTAATGAGATCAATGAAGTTTATGGAAAGTATTTTGCGGAAGAAGCACCGGCCCGGGCCTTTGTGGAAGTTGCAGCCCTACCAAAGGGAGTTAATGTAGAAATAGAGGCAATTGCTGTAATTTAAGGAAAAAAGTAAAAGCTTTCCCCCTCTGAAGATGGTATTTTTAAGTTATAATGGAGGATTTTTAATTTCATTAGCGAATTAATAATCTGAGGGGGTGAGCCCTGTTAACTTTTAACAGGAATACTTATGTTAATCGACAAGACGATTGAAATAGCTTTACGCTGTCACCACTGCGGCCGGCTAGAGAAAACAAAACTAAATATTTTTCAGGTTCGTGATGATCATTTACTTGATATAAAATGCTCCTGTGGTAGCACAAAAGCAAGGATAAAAGCAAAAAGTGATAAATATGTTCATTTTGAATATAACTGCTTTTTGTGTGATGAATACCATCGTAGAGTTATAGAAAAAGATGAATTCTGGTCTACTGGTTCCTTAAAACACCTAAAGTGTTTAAATACAGGCTTAGAAATTGGGTACTACGGCGCCCCACACCTAATCGATGAAGAACTCAATAAACAAAAAGAAGAATTAAAAATTCTAGCTGATGAACTCGGCTTGAATGATTATCAGGAACCCGAATTATTACTGGAAGTGTTCAATATTGTACATGATCGGGCTTCACTCTCAAAACTATACTGCGAATGCGGCAGTGATGATATTGATGTCAAACTTTATTCGAGCAAGATCGAACTGAAGTGTCGAGAATGTGGAAGCGTGCTCAATATTTCAGCTGAAACGGAAGAACAACTTAATGAGATAAAAAATAAAGGAGATATAGTAATAAAAAGTATGAATGGACCTGATAATAATTGGTCTGATAACAAGTATAAGGGGGAATAATAAAGTATGGGTTTAGTACCTATGGCTGACATTTTAAATAAAGCAAATGAAGAGTATTATGCTGTTGGTGGTTTTAATATAAACAACATGGAATTTTTACAGGGTATTATCTGGGCAGCTGAAGAGGCAAATTCACCTTTGATTTTACAGGCAAGTGAAGGTGCGATAAGATACATAGGAATGGACTATGTTATAAACATGGTTAAAGCGGCTGTTAAGGATACTCATATTCCTGTAGCCTTACATTTAGACCACGGCAGCAGTTATGAAGTAATTATGAGATGTATTAGAGAAGGGTTTAGTTCTGTCATGTTTGATGGGTCTAAATATCCCTTTGAAGAGAATATTAGGTTAACCCAGGAAGTAGTAAAAGCGGCCCATAGTGTGGGAGTGACAGTTGAAGCTGAACTTGGTAAAATTGGCGGTTCAGAAGATGATGTGGAAGTAGATGAAAAAGACGCCATGTTTACCAAACCAGCCGAAGCGGAAGAGTTTGTAGAAAAAACTGAAGTTGACGCCTTAGCTATCGCAATAGGTACAGCTCATGGTGTATACAAGGGGAAACCCGAGCTTGATTTTGACCGTTTAGAAGAAATTGCATCTATCTTAGATATGCCCTTAGTACTGCATGGTGCTTCCGGAGTGCCGGAAGAAGATATTAGAAAAGCTGTTAAACTTGGTATCAATAAGGTGAATGTTAATACAGCTTTCCAGCAGGCTTTTACTGCTAAGATTAGAGAATTATTTGACAAGGATCCTGATTTATATGATCCGAGGAAGTACTGTGGTCCGGGCCGTGACGCTATCTCAGCAGCGGTTAAAGAAAAGATCGAAATGTTGGGTAGTAAAAATAAAGCTTAAAAATCCTTAAAAAATCTCGGGGTATCCAGCTGGATGCCCCTTTAATCCTTCCTAATTCCCGCCATTTTTATATATTTCCTGAGATATTTTACTGAAAGGAGTAGTATATGCTAAACATTTGGATAGAATTTATAATAATGGCTGGCCTGATTATTGTATCAGGTACCTATCTTTCTCGTTATGGTGATGTCATATCGGAAAAGACGGGATTAAGCCAGGCTGTCATCGGTGTAGTATTGGTTGCAATGGCGACTTCCTTACCGGAGTTAGTGACTAGTTCAACCTCTGCTATTATAGACGCCCCCAATATTGCAGTTGGTAATGCCTTTGGTAGTAATACCTTTAACCTACTCATTTTAGGAATAATAGATGTAATGCATGAAAACCGATTACCGCTTTCTTTTAGCCTCAATTATTCTCATGTGATGACCGGTACCTGGGGGATATTATTATCAGCAATTGTAGTTATCTCTATCATAATTGCTAACTTTACCGAATACAGTTTTGGAATTTTTGGAATTGGTCTGGATGCAATAGTTCTAATCGGTACTTATTTACTCGCCATGTTTTTAATTATCAGATTTGAGAACAAGAATCCCTTAGATGACAATATCAGAGAAGAAGTTCCCTATTTAGATACTACTTTAAAAAAAGCTTCGATAGGTTTTACAATTTGTGCAGCAATTATTGTATATGCCGGTGTGCGTTTGGCCATCACGGGTGATAAAATTGCTACTTTAACGGGGATTGACCAGACTTTTATCGGTAGTATTCTGGTGGCAGCGGCCACTTCTCTACCGGAACTTGTAACAGCTATTTCAGCTGTTAAAATTAAGGCTTATGACATGGCAGCCGGTAATGTATTGGGCAGTAATATCTTTAATATGAGTATAATATTTTTTGCTGATCTCTTTTATAGGAATGGATATATTCTTTCCTCAGTGAGAATGCTGCATCTAATTACTGCTTCCATCGGTATTATTATGGCTTCCATCTTTTTAGTTGGATTATTTTATAAATCTAAAAGGACATTTTTAGGAATGGGTTGGGACTCGATCGCGGTATTTATAGTATATTTACTAGGATTTTATCTTTTATTTACCCTTGGAATTTCAATTTAAACTTTTAAAAAAAGAGGTGTAATACATTTGCTAAATATTAGTGATTTAGAGAAAAAGACAATTACAGAACTTCATGATCTGGCCAAAGACCTTGATATTTCAGGCTACACTACTATGCGTAAAAAAGACCTGATCTTTGCCATTTTGAAAAATGAGACCGAAGAAGGCGGCAATATCTTTGCGGAAGGTGTTTTGGATATAATACCCAATGAAGGTTATGGTTTTTTAAGGCCTTCCAAGTATGTACCGTCCAGTGACGATATCTATATTTCCGCCTCGCAAATCAGGCGTTTTGATTTAAGATCAGGGGATGTGGTTTCAGGTCAGGTCCGGGAACCGAAAGAAAACGAAAAGTACTTTGCACTGCTTAGAATAGAAGCAGTCAATTACCAGGATCCGGAAAAAGCAACTGAACGAGCCTATTTTGAAGACCTAACCCCTCTTTACCCTAATGAGAGATTAAGATTGGAGTACAATCAACAGGATGTTTCCACTCGCTTAATGGACTTAATAGCTCCGATTGGAAAAGGTCAGCGCGGACTTATTGTATCTCCACCTAAAGCTGGTAAAACGGTTTTACTTAAAAAGATAGCCAATAGTATAAGGCATAATTATCCAAATGTCAGGCTAATGATCCTTTTAATTGATGAAAGACCGGAAGAAGTTACCGACATGTCTCGCTCAGTCGATGCAGAAGTTATTAGTTCTACTTTTGATGAAGCTCCTGAACAGCATCTTCAAGTTGCCAAACTGGTTTTAAAGAAGGCAAAAAGGTTGGTAGAGCATAAATATGATGTTGTGATTCTTTTGGATAGTATCACAAGATTAGCCAGGGCTTCCAATATCACGGTACCAGCCAGTGGACGGACCCTTTCCGGGGGACTTGATCCTTCTGCCATGCATTTTCCCAAAAAGTTTTTTGGGGCAGGTAGAAATATTGAAGAGGGCGGCAGTTTAAGTATTCTCTCCACTGCTTTGGTTGAAACCGGTAGTAGGATGGATGATGTGATCTATGAAGAATTTAAAGGTACCGGTAACATGGAGCTCCACCTCAGCCGAGAACTGGCTGAACGGAGAATTTTCCCCGCTATTGATATTCAAAAGTCCGGCACCAGAAAAGAAGAACTTATTTTAGATGAGGAAGAACTGGAAGTGATGTGGGGACTGAGAAAACAGATCGCCCAGTCGCGGCCTTATGATATAATGGAGACTTTCATTAAACAGATTAAGAACACTAAAGACAATAAGGAACTTTTAACAGCTTTACAGCAAATTATAAAAAATAATTAAAAATCCTTGCTATTTCGGCTTTTTTTAGGTATAATGTGGGGTGGCTGAGATGAAGGTTGCATAGTAAATTTTACTATGTTATAATAATTCTAGCTGTCAAGAAGAGATTAATATTAATCATATATAACAGGAATAATGACTATTTAGAAAGAGGTGAAATATATGCAGAACGAGTTACATCCAGAATTTAAAGAGACTACTATTACCTGTGCTTGTGGTGAAGAATATAAGACAAAATCCACTAGAGAAAATATTCGTGTTGAGGTTTGTTCAAGCTGCCATCCTTTCTATACCGGTAAGAAACGTAGAGCCGCTAAAGGTGGTAGAGTTGAAAGATTTAATAAGAAATATGGTTTTTCTGAAGAAGAAGAAACCGAAGAAGAATAGTTATTCTTTTAACAATTATGCAGGGCCCAAGCTCTGCTTTTTTCTTATTTAATTAAAAAATTAAGTAATGAGAGGGGAGCATAGTTGGATGTATAAGATTAACAACAGCGGCTGGATTGAAGTTATTACAGGACCCATGTATTCTGGTAAAAGTGAAGAGCTTATCAGAAGGATACGCAGGGTTAAGATTGCTAAAAAGAAAGTCAAGGTTTTCAAACCTTTAATGGATGATAGATATAGTAATGGTAATGTTGTTTCTCACAGTGGGGACAGCATTGAAGCAATACCAGTTGACCATCCGGAAGAATTGTATGAAAGACTGGAAGATGATGTGGAAGTTGTTGCAATCGACGAGATCCAATTTTTCTCAGAAGAGATCGTCGATATCTGTGAAACACTTGCCGATAAAGGCAAACGAGTTGTCGTAGCCGGCTTAGACCGAGATTTTAGAAATGAACCATTTGTTCCCATGCCCGAACTACTATCGAGGGCAGAGTATGTAGAAAAACTACATGCGATCTGTCTGCAGTGTGGTGACCCTGCTACGAGAACCCAGCGATTGATTGATGGGGAACCTGCTTCCTATAATGACCCTATTATTTTAGTTGGGGCAACCGAAAATTATGAAGCACGCTGCCGCAGCTGTCACGAAGTGAAAGACAAACCGTAAAGGAGATTATAATGAATAAAGATGTTGATTACGGCGGCCAGGCTGTCATCGAAGGTGTGATGATGAAAGGTTTAAACAAACTGGCGATTGCCGTAAGGAAACCGGATAATTCAATAGTTGTAAAAAAAAGGAACCTTACTCCCTTAAGCGATAAATTCAAAGTATTTGGCTGGCCTTTTATAAGAGGGGTTGTAGCCTTATTTAGTTCATTAATCTTAGGGATGCAGTCTTTAACTTTTGCTGCCAACCAGGTTACAGAAGAAGATGAAGAACTAACCCCACTTGAAATGGGGCTAACCATCTTAGTTTCCTTAGGATTAGCCATCCTATTATTTGTGGCCTTACCGGCCGGAATAATTGCCTTAATCCAGGAATATATTGAATATAATGTTGTGTTGAATTTGATTGAAGGCCTGATTAAAGTTTCCGCCTTTTTACTTTACATCGTAGCTATTTCAAGATTAGATGATATAAAAAGGGTATTCATGTACCACGGTGCTGAGCATAAGGTTATTCATAACTATGAATCAGGCAAAGAGCTGTCGGTTGAAAACGCGCGTGAGTTTACAACTATGCACGCCAGATGTGGGACTAATTTTATCTTTATTGTTATCATACTAAGTATCTTATTTTTCTCTTTTTTCGGCAGGCCGCCACTATTATACCGTATTTTATACCACTTGATGCTGCTGCCCGTCATAGCCGGAACTTCTTATGAAGTTATCAAACTGGCCGGGGGAGAAGAAGTTAACCCTGTCATCAAAGTTTTAGCTACACCGGGCCTATGGCTGCAGAAGCTTACTACCAGTGAACCCGAAGATGACATGTTAGAGGTGGCTATTACCGCCCTTAAGGGGGTCCTGCCCGAGGAAGAAAGAGGTGAAGCAGAAAATGTTTGATTTAGAGGAAAAGTTAGAAGAAAAATATGAAGAATATCAGAAGTTAAATAAAAAGATCAGTGACCCAGAGGTAATGAATGATTCTAATAAATACCAGAAACTTCTCAAAAGACACGCTAAATTAAAGGAACTGATCGAATATTATAAAGAGTATAAGGAAATAAAAGAAGGTATCGAGGAAGCCGAAGAAATTATTGAGGAAGATGACTCTGAAATGGAGGAATTAGCAGAGATGGAGCTTGCGGAACTAAAACCTCGTTTAGAGAAACTAGAAAACAAGCTACCCTTGATGTTATTACCTGAAAACCCTGATGATGAGAAAAACGTAATTGTAGAGATCAGAGCAGGAGCCGGCGGTGATGAAGCCGGCTTATTTGCAGCCGACCTCTTTAGAATGTATACCCGCTATGCAGAGGATAACAGCTGGAAGTGGGAACTGATGAATGCGAATGAATCAGGTGTCGGCGGTTTTAAAGAAGTAATCTTCTCAATTGAAGGTAAGGAAGTATATAAAAAGCTAAAATATGAAAGTGGAGTTCACCGCGTCCAGCGCGTGCCTTCCACCGAATCAAGTGGACGGATCCATACTTCTACTGCGACCGTGGCTGTCTTGCCGGAAGCAGAAGAAGTAGATATTGAAATAGATACCAATGATTTAAAGATTGACTTTTACCGTTCCAGCGGTCCGGGCGGCCAGAGTGTGAATACCACCGATTCAGCGGTAAGAATCACACATGAGCCTTCTGGTTTAACCGTTTCCTGTCAGGATGAAAAGTCACAGCATAAAAACAAGGCGAAGGCAATGCGTGTGTTAAGAGCCCGCCTAAAAGAAAAACGTGAAAAAGAAAAACAGGAAGAAAGGGCCGAAGCTAGAAAGAGCCAGATTGGAACCGGGGAAAGAAGTGAAAAGATTAGGACCTATAACTTCCCACAGGGAAGAGTCAGTGACCATAGAATTAATCTGACCGAACACAAACTGGAACAAATTTTAGACGGCGATTTAGATATCATAATTGAACCTTTAATTGAAGAGGATACCATGAAAAAACTAGAGAAGGTGTAATAATTGAATATCAAAGAAGTTTTAGTCAACACAGAAGAATACTTTCAAAAAAATGGAATAGAATCTGCCCGACTTGATGCAGAAGTACTGCTCGCTGAACTTCTTGATATGGAAAGAATTAAACTATATGTAAACTTTGACTATCCTTTAAATGATGAAGAGATATCTCAATATAGAGAGATGATTAAAAAAAGAGCCCAGCATATACCGGTAGCCTATATAATTGGACATAAGGAATTTATGTCTCTGGACTTCTATGTAAATAAGAATGTCTTACTGCCGAGACCAGAAACTGAAATTTTGGTTGAGTATCTAATTGACTGCTTTCAGGAAAAAGAAATGGATACTGTTAATATTGTGGAAGTAGGGACCGGTAGTGGAGCGATTATGGTCAGCCTGGGCAATTATCTGGACAATGCCAGGATTTTAGGTGTAGAAATTGAGGAAGGAGCCTTAGAGGTTACCCGCAAAAATATCGAGAGGTTTTCACTTGATGATAGGCTCAAGGTTACTAAAGGAGACCTTTTAAAACCACTGATTAAAAGAGAGATCAAGAATGTGGACCTGGTAGTATCCAATCCTCCCTATATTAGCGAAGAAGAGATGGATAAACTGCCCCCCGAAGTGAAAAAAGAGCCTGCCAAAGCCCTTTATGGGGGAAGAGCCGGATTGGATATCTATAAAGATTTAATCCCGCAGTCCAGACAGGTATTAAAGGACAATGGGATGCTTGCCCTAGAAATAGGTTATCAGCAGGCTGAAGCTGTCAAAAATATACTTGTTAAAAACAATTTTAAAGATATTGATGTTAGAAAAGATTATGCCGATAAAGATAGATTTATTATAGCATATAAGGGGTAAGAACATGTACAAGACGAAGGTTAAAAAAATTGCCCAAAATCTCATAAGAAAAAATAAGGTGGATGTGATTAAAAAGAGTTTTGCCATCAAGGAAGCAGCTGAGTATATCTTAGCTGATGAAGTGGTTGCCTTTCCCACAGAAACGGTCTATGGTTTGGGGGCAAATGCTTTAAAAGAAGAAGCTGTCAGCAAGATATTTAAGGCAAAGGGGCGTCCTTCCGATAATCCCCTGATTGCCCACATTGCTTCTAAAGATCAGCTGCCGGCCTTAATAGAAGGAGAGATCCCAGCCGCCGCTGAGAAACTTATTGAGAGATTTTGGCCTGGCCCGCTCACCATTATTTTCAAAAAGAGTAAAAAAGTACCTAAAATAACTACCGCGGGTCTTGATACTGTAGCGGTGCGAATGCCTTCCCATCCGGTGGCTCTTGCCCTGATAGAAAAGGTAAATCTACCCTTAGCCGCCCCTAGTGCTAATTCATCTGGTTTCCCATCACCTACCAAAGCTGAACATGTATATAATGATTTAAATGGAAAGATCCCCCTTATAGTTGATGGGGGAATTTGTAATATAGGGGTAGAATCAACAGTAATTGAAATCGAAGGTAATAATGTAAGTATTTTAAGACCGGGTGGTACCCCCAAAGAATTAATTAAAAAGACCCTGGGAGATAAATATCAGGTTGAAACACTTAATCAGGCTGAGGTTAAAAGCCCTAAATCACCGGGCATGAAATATAAACATTATGCACCTCATACCCCACTTTGGATAATTCAAGCAGGCAATATTGAAAATGTCATACAACAAAATGATGTAAATAATGAAAACACATTATTAATTCTATCCAGTGAGACTTTGCGGGGGCTAGAACAAGATTCCCTCCGGGTAAAAATACAGGATATGGGTTCAATTGAAGATTTAGAACATATTGCAAAACATCTGTATAACATTTTGAGAGAAACTGATGAACAGGATTTTGAATTGGTTTTGATCGAAGAAGTACCTGATAAGGAAATTGGTGAAGCTGTAATGAATAGATTAAAAAAAGCAGCTGTCAAAATAATTTAAAGAGGAGAATAATTATGAAAATATTATTCGTCTGTACAGGTAATACCTGCCGTAGTCCCATGGCTGAATACTTTGCCAAACAGTATATCCAAGAAAATGATCTTGAGGATTTTGAAGTGAACTCGGCTGGTATTAATGCTGTAACGGGAGAAAAGGCTTCCAGTGAAGCAATTGAAGTTATGAAAGAGAAGGATATTGATATAACAGGTCATAAGAGTAAGATGTTGATGGAAGCAGATCTCAAGGAGAGCGACAGGGTTTTTGCAATGACTAACAGTCATAAAGAAGTAATTGAAGATATGTATGGATATGAGGAAGTATATACTTTAAAACACTTTGTGCAGAGTTGTGAAGACTGCGATATTCTTGACCCTTACGGCTATGATATCGACAAGTATAGAAAGACCAGGGATGAGATCGAATATGCAGTCAAAGAGCTGTTAAAAAAGTTAAGTAATAGCTAAAAAGGCAGGAAAAAGTTAACTTATCTAGAATACTAAAAGTTAGGATGATAGGTATAATTT
>DATGCJ010000194.1:0-13924 GCA_035312025.1 Halanaerobiales bacterium
AAAGTATTTACGAAGAATTGATAATAGTATCAAGAGGGAATTGAAAAATAAAGAAGTACCTCTATTATTATACTGTGATGAAGGACTGTACCATTATTATAAAAAGGTTAATTCTTATAATAATCTTTTTGATAAATTTATTAATGGTAATCCAGAGAGTCTCAATAAAAATGAGATTCATGAAAAAAGCTGGGAAGGTGTAAAAGAATATATTCAAAAACAAAAGGAAGAAATCATTGAAGAATTTCAAGAGTTGAAGGGGACTTCAAAAACTTCAATGGATATTAAATTAATCATCCCGGATGCATTTTATAGTAAAGTATATTCACTTTTAATTGATGGTTCTAGAAAGCTGCAGGGATATTTTGATAAGCAAAAAAATAAAGTGCATATGATAAAAAATGGTAAAAAAACTTACGACCTATTTAATTATGCTGCGATTTTAGCGTTAAGAAATGGCGGAGATGTATATGTATTTGATGAAGAAGTACCAGAAGGAATCGATATCCTGGCAATTAATAGATATTAAATAAAATAAAAAATAAAGTAAAAAATAGCCTCTACCTTAATCGGTAGAGGCTTTTTTTAATTATTTACCTGTTCTCATCACAAATCCTTCTATAAAGGTTTTCTGTAAGACTAACAGAACAATTAATGGTGGAATTAAGGTAATTATGGCACCGGCCATTATTATATTCCATTTATTGATAGAACCGGTTGTCATCAGCATCTTAATACCTATCTGAGCTACTCGCATATCTTCAGAATTGGTTACGATTAAAGGCCATAAATATCTATTCCACATATAGACAAATTCCACTAAAAATAGAGCTCCAATATTATTCCAGGATAATGGAATTAAAACTTTTCTTAAAAAAGTCATAGGTGAACAGCCGTCAATACGGGCCGCATCTACTAAGTCATCCGGTACAGTCATGAAAAACTGCCGGAATAAAAAGGTACCTGTTGCCGTTGCAAAATAAGGAAATGTTAAAGCATAGTAAGAATCTACCCAATTAAAAGTTTTCATCAATTCAAAAGTGGGGACAATTTTAACCGGCACAGGTAGAAGTTGGGTTAAAAAGACCGCGGCAAAGGCAACATATTTTCCTTTAAAATCAAAAAAGACAATTGCAAAAGCTGCCAGTATAGCTAATATTATCTTGACTACACTTGTTGTAATAGCAACTATCCCCGAGTTAATAAGTAATCTACCCAAATTAACTGATTCCCAGGCGGTCTTATATGTTTCAATTGTACTGGTACCAAATTTTAGAGTAGGGGGTGATACGAATGTACCCTGGAGATCTCTGGTACTAATAATGATTGCATATATAAGTGGTAAACATATTATGAAAATTGATATCCAGATTGCGACATGGAGTAGTATTCTCTTAGTCTTTCCCATCTTACCCATAGAAGACCCCCCTTTGCGTATATTTAAATTGTAGATAAGTAAATCCAACTATGAATACAAATAGTAAAACGGATTGGGCATTAGCTGATCCGGCATCAAAGAAAACAAAGGCATCTTGGTATAACTTATAAGTTAATATTTCAGTTGATGTACCGGGGCCTCCTTGGGTTGCTACATCAACTAAACCAAATGTTCTAAAGAAAGCATATAGATAGTTCATTATTAATAAAAAGAACAGAGTAGGTGTGATTAAAGGTATAGAAATTCTAAAGAACTTTTGAAAGGGACTTGCACCATCAATTTCAGCTGATTCTAAAACCTGTTTCGGTATATTTTGTAGGGCTGATAAAAAGAAAATAACATTATAACCGATATTACGCCAGGCGGCTGCAATTGTAATAATTACAAACGCTAAATTCCCATTCGTCCTCCAGTTTATTTCAATACCGGTTAATACTTCAATAACATAGGTTATGAGTCCAATAGAAGGATCAAAAAGTAAGGCCCATAAGACCCCTGCAATAACTGTTGATAAAGCATAAGGCCAAATTATTGCAGTTCTATAAAATAATCTACCTCTTATTTTTTGATTTAAGAGGACTGCTAATCCTAGAGAGACCGCTAATCCAATGAAGGTAACAAAAGTTGCAAAAAGGAGAGTGCGGCCTAAACTAGCCAGATATTTAGGGGATGAAAATAATTCTATGTAGTTTTCTAAACCTACAAAAACTTGATTAGTTCCCCAGGCTCCGCCTCGAAAAAAACTAAGTTTTACTGCCTGATAAAATGGATATACTAGAAATATTACGATAACTAATATTGAAGGTGATACTAATAAATATGGTAAAATCTTTTCTTTAAAATAGCTTTGATTCATAATAAAAACTCCTTTTTACTCTCAGATAATGTTAAGAGGTGAGGTGTTTCCACCTCACCTTAGTTTTATTTACTTATTGAGATTCATTATATTGTTCGATAACCTTATTAGCTTCTTCAGCTGCTGAGTTGAGAGCTTCTTCAACAGTCATCTCATCACCGAATATATTGGTTACTGCATCATCCACAATATCTCTTATTTGTGGGAACCTACCTACTACTGCACCTGAAGTAGCATTAGATTCTTTAGATGTTAGTACTTGCATGAAAGCTGTTAAGAAGTTCGGATTTTGTGAGAACCAGCCTTCATTCATTAGTTTTGTTAATGCACTGTATCTGATTGGGAAGTATCCAGTTTGTTTATGCCAGTATACAGCATTATCAGTATTGCTTAACCATTTTACAAACTCCCAGGCTGCATCCATTTTTTCTTGATCATCTTCAAAGATATATAAGGAAGCTCCACCAATGGTTGTACCACCGCGGTTAGCCCATTCAGGTCTTGGTAAGAAGGAAGTACCAACTTCAAATGGAGAAGTTTCGATAATATCCTTCAAGTGAGAGGTTGATTGAACTAACATAGCAGTATTTTGTGAAATAAAGGCAGCATCTGGTTCATATTCGCGGCCACCATAGATCAGGATACCTTCTTCTTCCCATTCGGCCCATTTTTCCATGATCTTCATACCGGGTTCCTCATTAAACAATACTTTGGTAGCTCTTTTTTCTCTACCATTTCCATTATTCACATAGTTTGTATCTGTCCAGTAATGGGTTTGTTCAAATACCCAGGTAGGCCAACCATATGTTATAGCATGGTCTACGACACCTGAATCTAATAACTGCCTACCTGCTTCAGTCATTTCTGCATAAGTGGTAGGTGGATCATTAGGATCAAGGCCCGCTTCTTCAAACATGTCTTTATTGTAGTAAAGAATAGCTGTTGAGGAGTTAAATGGCATTGAAACCAATTTACCTTCGGGGTTAGTATAGTATCTTCTAACTACTGATAGATAATCACCCCAGTCAACTTCTCCTGGTTCAGCTAAGTCTTCAATTGGAACAATATAGGGACTGTCCCACATCATCTGGGTTCCTACTTCATAAGTTTGAATTATGTTGGGCGGATTACCAGCTTTAGCAGCGGTAATTGCTTTATTTAATGTTTCTTGATATGAACCAGTGAAAGTTGCATTTACTGTGATATTCGGATGAGTTTTATTAAATTCTTCTACTAAGTGTTTGACAGGTTCTAAACGTCCTCCACTCATAGCGTGCCACCAGGTAACTTCTACATCCTGAGCCTGCACAGTATTAATGGTAAACATAAAAGTAAAAGCTAAAGCGAGAATAAATACTACTGACATTAACTTTTTCATTTAACAATACCCCCTTATTTTTTTGCCGATAAAGTGCTAAAACAGTTATTTGTTTTAGGGTACCACCTCCAATAAATATTTTTTAATTTTTTTAAATATTATGAGAAATAAAGTTGGAGTGTAAACAACTTATACTATTAAATTGAAAAAATATAAATTGTATAGTAGGTAGTAGATAGCACAAAAAAGAGAAGTATATAATAAAAAACCTTTGAGTTAGTTTTATGAGAATGCAATTAAGTACTGCTATTTTACACTAATTATTATATCTAAAAAGGATTTTTAAGTCAAAGAAAAGTATTTAGAAATAGATGATAATTTTTCCTATATTATCAAATATAATAAAAAGTAAAGTGTTTTTTGTATAATAATGATAATTAAGCACCCTAAAGATTTGTTAAATTTTTAATATTAAATATTGGATTTTTTGGGTCATATAATGATATAATAAAAAAAACTATGGTATAAAAAAAGAAAAATAGTAAAAAAGAAGAGGTGGAATTAAAATTTGAATCCCTTTACACATGTAAAATTGGCTAAAGAAATCCACTATTATATAAACCAAAACTATGAAATAGATATCCCTCTAAAAACTTTTGTTTGGGGCAATATAAAACCCGACTTTAAAAAAAATAAAAAGCTTCATTATATTGATCGGAACTTAAAAGAAGCATTGAAGATGTATGCTGAATTAAACAATTTCGACTACACTAATAATAAAGACTATGCCGTTAGATTAGGAGAATTTTTTCATTATATCGCTGATTTCTTTTGTTATGCTCATAATACAGAATTTTTCCAAGAAAATTTAAGTGAGCATTTCATTTATGAAATGCGGGCCCACAAAAAAGTAACTAAATTTAAAAACTTTTTTAATAAGGGAATTAAGGAAAGTTCAATTATTTTAGACGGTAGTGAAAATTTACTAGATTATTTGATGTATAACCACAAAAAATATATCAAAAATTGGCGGAAACCGGAAAACGACTTTATATACACTTTAAAGTTAGCCCCTGTTTTAGTTAATAATATAATTGTCAATAATCAATTAGAAGCTGAAGTTTCATAAAAATAGAGGTGTATATATTTGATCGAAAACAAATATAAAACATCTTTATCTAAAACCTTATCATATATTTTACGCCATCATCCAGAAGATTTTGACTTAGAGATGGAAATTAATGGAACAGTAGTTATCAATAATTTATTAGAAGCTTTAAGAGATGATAATAGGTTTGCAAATATTGAGTTCGAAGATATACAACAACTTGCAGAAAATGATAATAAAAATAGATTTACAATAATCGAATACAAGAATAATAAAAGAATAAAGGCTAACTATGGTCACAGTATAGAATGGATTAATTTAGATTATACTACTATTAAACCTCCCCAATTTCTTTACCACGGGACAACCGAAAAGTATTATAAAAATATTTTAAAAGAAGGTATAAAAAAGATGGGGAGGAAATACGTTCACTTAAGTAAAACAAAGCAACAGGCCCGACAGGTAGGAAAAAGACGTACTAAAAATCCAATAGTATTAAAGATATATGCTGAGAAGATGTATCAGGACGGTTATTCTTTTTTTAAAACTAACAGTGACATTTTATTAACCGAGTATGTTGATAGCAAATATATTGAAAAGACCAAATAAGATTTTAATAATAAGTATGATCATAGGAGGATAAAATTGAACAGAACGCATATATTCTCAATGTTTTTGATACTCATTATTAGTGTGGCTTTAATAATGAGTTCTAATTTAATATTAAGTAATGAAAGAATTAGAACTACTAATACATATGAGACAGAATTAAAGTATACAAGGGTTAATGAATTTTACAATCAAAAGCATTATAAAAATGATGATGAATTCATATTTGATATAAAAATAAGAAACTACTATTTGAGAGAACATAATGTAGATCCCTGTTTGATGGAACAATTTGAATTTCATATAGTACAAAATGGTGAAACGCTTTGGTCAATTGCCCAAAAACATGGTATTAATATAGATACATTAATTGGTGCCAATAATATTGACAATATGAACCGAATAAAGCCCGGCGACAGCCTTTTGATTCTGCCGGTAAAGGGTATACTATATAAAATAGGACCGGGACAGAGTATTGAAGGTCTAGCAGAAAACTTCAATATAGAAGTCTCAACAATTAGAACTTCCAATAATATAGGTTCAAATGCAGAAGTTCAAACTGGCCGATTAGTCTTATTACCGGGAGCAAAACCTGAATTTGGCTACAAAGATAGACTCGAGAAAATGTTAATCGCGCCTGTTAACGCCCGTATATCTTCCTATTATGGTAGAAGATGGGGTAGAATGCATGAAGGTGTTGATTACGCAGTAAATATTGGTACACCGATCAGGGCAGCTGGAGCCGGACGAGTAGTGTTTAGCGGTTGGAGCAGTGGTTATGGAAAAGCAGTAATTATTGAACACAGAAAAGGTTTAAGAACTTTATATGCACATAACTCACAACTTTTAGTTCATGTCGGTCAATATGTGGAAAGAAATGAAGTAATATCAAAATCCGGTAATACCGGAAGAAGTACTGGACCACACTTGCATTTTGAAGTTCAGATTAACAGTAGAGCTGTTAATCCCTTAAATTATTTAAGATAAACTAATTAAAAAGAAGAATAATGGTATCTAACCGGTACCATTATTTATTTAACAAATATATGAACAATTATTCATATATTCATACAAAAAGGGGGATAAAATAATGAGTTCAATTTATGATGAAAAATTAGTATTTAAAATAGATGGGATAGGTTGTGCAAGCTGTGCTATGAAGATCGAAGAAAGATTAATTCAGCTTCCCCAAGTTAACGATGCTGATTTAAACTTAATGTCAAATAGGTTAATACTAATCCTTAATAAGTATAACCAAAACCTAGAGAGTAAGATTAAAGAGATAGTAAAAGAAATTGAACCTAATCTTGACTTATCAGAGCCTGAGTTTTCTAACTTCAAAGAATATGAATATACTATTGAAAATATAAGCTGTGTCGATTGTATGAATAAAATTGAAACAGGTATTAAAGAATTATCAGAAGTTAGTAAAGTAAATATTAACTTCAATACCAATAAACTACGAGTTAAAAGTAAAGCTAATCCTATTAATGATATTAAAAAGATAGTAGATAATATCGAAGATAATGCTGTTATAAAAGAAAAGGCAGCTGTAATATCCGAACAACAGGAGGTAAAAGGTCAAACTTTTCTTAACAAAAATAAAATAAGGATCTTTAATTTAATATTTGGATCCTTACTCTTTTTAACTGCGATATTATATTCCAACCTTACTTTTTTAAGAGATATAGGAATATACCAAGAAACACTTAGTATCTTCCTATATCTTGCCACCTATATTTTAGTTGGTAGAAATGTCCTTAAAAAAGCTGTTAACAATATCTTAAATGGCTTCTGGTTTGATGAATATTTCTTGATGAGTATTGCTACAATTGGAGCAATAATTATTGGAGAATATCCAGAAGCGGTCACTGTAATGTTATTTTACAGAATAGGAGAACTACTTCAGGATAAGGCAGTTGATAATTCGAGAAGATCTATTAAAGATTTAATGGATATTAAACCCGATTATGTAAATATTCTTAAAGACAATCAGCTTAAAAAAGTTAAACCAAACCAAGTAAGTGTTGGCCAAATAATTTTGGTAAAGCCAGGCGAGAAAGTTCCTTTAGATGGAGTAATTACGGAAGGTGATTCTGTATTAGATACCTCTTCTTTAACCGGGGAATCAGCTCTTAAAAGTGTTAAAAAGGGAGATGAAATTAAAAGTGGTGTAATAAACAAAGAAGGGGTATTATATATAGAAGTTAAAAGTCCCTATGAAGATTCGACAGTTGCCAAAATATTGAACCTGGTAGAGAGATCGGCTGAGAAAAAAGCTAAAACTGAAAAATTCATTACCAAGTTTGCTAAAGTATATACACCTATTATAGTAATATTATCAATATTAGTAACGATTGTGCCTGTTTTAATATTTAATGCTCCTTTTGAAGTATGGCTTTACAGGTCCTTGATCTTCCTTGTAATTTCATGCCCATGTGCCTTAATGATTTCAATACCGTTAGGTTACTTCGGCGGGATTGGGAGGTCATCTAAAAATGGAATATTAGTTAAAGGCAGTAACTACCTCGAAGAATTAAGAAAGGTCAAAACAATTGTATTTGATAAGTCCGGTACACTTACGGAAGGTAAGTTAAAAGTATTAAATATAGAAACTGCCAATGATTATAGTCAAGAAGAAATAATTGAATTAGCTGCTTCCGTCGAGAGTTTTTCCAACCACCCTGTGGCTCGGGCTATTCAGGAATATTATACTGGGGAACTTATCACGGATAAGATAACAGGAATTGAAGAAATTGCAGGTAAAGGGATTAAAGCAAAAGTTAATAAACAAAATATAATAATTGGTAATAAAAAATTATTCGAAAAAGAAGATATACCATTAGAAAATACAGATAATATTGATAATTTAATATTTATAGCTATAGATGGTAACTATGCAGGTAAGATAGAAGTTGCTGAAAAGATAAAGGAAAGTTCTTTTAAACTAATGCAACAATTAGATGGTATCAAAAAGATAATGTTGACAGGTGATAATGAAGAAAAAGCGCAAATAGTTGCTGAACAGTTAAATATTGACAAGTATTATTTTAGTATGCTGCCTGATGAAAAAGTATATATATTAGAGGAAATATTAGAAGAAACAAAAGAAGGAAGAGTTGCTTATGTGGGTGATGGTATTAATGATGCTCCTGTACTGGCGCGGGCTGATATTGGAATCGCAATGGGAGGACTGGGAACTGATGCGGCAATAGAAGCATCTGACCTTGTAATAATGAATGATAATCTAGAGAAAATAAAGACGGCTTTAGATAATAGCAACTTAACCAACAGAATTGTCTGGCAGAATATAATTTTAGCTTTAACTGTCAAAATAGCAGTATTATCTTTAGGTACAATCGGACTTGCTTCGATGTGGAGTGCGGTCTTTGCAGATGTTGGTGTTGCCTTATTAGCAGTGCTTAATTCTACAAGAATTATTAAGAAATAGAGGGGATAAGATTATGGAAAAAGTAAAAAATTACTGTGAGGTCTGTGAGGTATTTGATCCTGATACTGAGGTAGTAAAAAAACTACAAGATAAAAAATTAGATGAGGATGTTATTTATGAACTGGCTGAAACTTTTAAAGTGCTAGGTGACCCTACCAGAATCAAAATATTATATGCATTAAAAGAACAGGAGTTATGTGTATGTGATCTATCCGAATTACTGGAGATGAGTCCTTCCGCTATTTCTCATCAATTAAGGGTCTTGAGGAATAATAAACTGGTTAAATTTAGAAAAGAAGGCCGATCAGTTTATTATTCCCTTGATGATAAACATGTTATTTGTTTTTTAGGCCAGGGATTAAACCACGTTTTAGAAGACAGATAATGTTTATATCGCTGTTTTTATAATTCCTCCCCCAATTACAGCAGTATCATTATAAAATACTACTGATTGGCCGGGGGTTACAGCTCTTTGTATTTCAGTAAAAATAACTTTTATCTTATTTACAGTAACTGGGATTAATTCAGCTTTAAATGCTGGACTATTATATCTAATTTTAACAAGGGCTGTTCTTTTTTGAGTTAATTTTGGGACTGAAATATAGTTGACATTTTCTGCAGTAAGTCCTTTGAAATTAACTTCTTTATCTTTACCAACAATTACTGCATTATTTTCTTTATCTAATTTTACTACATAAAGGGGATGAGGGGCTGAAATTCCCAGACCTCTTCTTTGTCCCACAGTATAATTATATAGGCCGTTATGTTCTCCCAATTTATTGCCAGCTGTATCTAAAATAGGTCCTTTTTCGGTTATTTCAGGATAATTATCATCTAAAAACCTTGTATAATCATTATCTGGCACAAAACAGATTTCTTGACTATCGGGTTTATCATGTACGGAAAAGTTGATTTCTTTTGCCATTTTTCTAATTTCTTTTTTGGAATAGTCTCCTAAGGGCATTAAGGTGTGTTTTAACTGTTGTTGGGTAAAACCGTATAACATATATGTTTGATCCTTATGACTATCTTCAGCCTTTTTGAGTATATATCTTCCGTTAAACTTTTTTATCTTGGCATAATGGCCGGTCGCAATATAGTCAGCCCCAATTTGCCTTGCCTTATTTAAAAGAGCCTTGAATTTAATTTCCTTGTTGCAAACGATACAGGGGTTGGGAGTATTTCCAATACTATATTCATTAACAAAATTATTTATTACTTTTTTTTGGAAAACATCTTTTAAATTAAAGGTATAATGAGGTATACCAATTTTAGCTGCTACCATCTTAGCATCTTCGATAGAAGATAATGAGCAGCAGCCTCCTTCCTCACCCGATTTTTGCTCATAATCAGGAAAAATTTCCATGGTACCCCCAATTACTTCATAATCTTTTTCTTTTAATAGAGCAGCAGTGACTGAACTATCAACTCCACCGCTCATAGCTGCAAGTACTTTCTTCATTTTTTCCATCCTTCATTTCTCTATATATGCATTTATCGTTTTTGTCTATATTTTTCAATTGCTTTTTTAAATGCATCAGGAGCCAGGTTAGAACATTCCATCTTATTATCGGGTAGTTCTCCTAAGGCATCTGCTATATCCTGTTTACTGATCTTTAAAGCTTCCTCAATATTTTCACCTTTTGCTAAAACCGTAAACATACTGCTAGTCGCTACCGCAGCAGCACAGCCAAAAGTTTTAAATTTAATCTCTTCTATAATATTATCTTTAATTTTTATATATAATTTGATAACATCTCCGTGAGCTTCATTACGGGCTTCTCCCACTGTATCAGGAGATTCTAATTCTCCTACATTTCTGGGGTTTTGAAAATGTTCCATTACTTCTTTTGTATACATACCAATCATTACTCCTTACTTTTTTTAATTATCATTTAGAGGGGACATTTCTCTGATTCTACTTATAATTCCGGGCAGTTTTTCAATTAAAAATTCTACCTCTGATTCGGTGTTATCCTTACCTAATGAAAGTCTTAAAGAACCACGGGCTGTGCTCTTATCCCTACCTATCGCTAAGAGTACGTGAGAGGGATCTACCGAGCCGGAGGCGCAGGCTGAACCACTGGAAGCTGCAATTCCAATCATATCAAGATTTAAAAGAAGTGATTCACCTTCTACATTTTTAAAACAAAAGTTGACATTATTAGACAGACGTTTATCACCACGCGGTCCATTTAGTATTACATTATCAATATTGTTTTCTATACCTTTGATTATTTTATCTCTTAAAAAGATATTTTTTTCTACTTTTTCATTTCTGGTTTCTTTTAAGATTTCAACGGCTTTTTTAAATCCCATAATACCGGGTACATTTTCAGTTCCAGCTCTTCGGTTTCTTTCTTGAGCTCCACCATTCATTTGGGGGATTAATTTTGTTCCTTTTTTAATAAAAAGGATTCCAACCCCTTTAGGTCCATATAGTTTATGAGCAGAAGCAGAGAGCAGGTCAATATTCATTGTTTGGACATCTACATCAAGCTGGCCTAAAGCCTGTACAGCATCGGTATGAAAGTAAATATCTTTATCTTTTAGAAACTCTCCAATTTCTTCAATAGGCTGTATTGATCCTATTTCATTATTGGCAGTCATAATTGAGACTAAGATAGTATTATCATTTACTGCATCTTTTAAAGCATCTATGTTGACAAAGCCCTTTTCATCTACATCTAAGTAGGTAACATCAAAACCATGTTTTTTTTCGAGGTATTCACAGGTATGTAAGACAGCATGGTGTTCAATTTTGGTAGTTATTATATGTTTCCCCTTATCTTGGCGAGCCAGGGCAGTACCCTTAATTGCTAAATTATCTGATTCTGTCCCTCCACTTGTAAAGATGATTTCTCTCAGATCACCTGCATTTATATAGTCCGCAATTGATTGACGGGCTTGGCTGATTTCATTAAGCGATTTCTGTCCGGTTTGATATATACTAGAAGGGTTTCCATAATAATTTTTCATATATTTGTTAACCGTTTTTATAACTGCCGGATCCATAGGGGTAGTAGCAGCATGATCCAAATAGATATCATTCATTCTTTTTTACCTCCCGTATAATGACATTAAATAAAAAGTTGAGTATATTAATCAGATTTACATAAAAATTTTAACACACCCTTTAATACCTGTCAATAGTTATCAGTATATCCAAATATACAGATAAAATTAGATTTATATAAAAAGTTATTAAGATATTTTTTATGATTTGTGGTAATTATATAATGATAAACCCATATTTATATGTTATAATACTTATCAAGATAGTCATATTTATTTCAGTCGCTATATGAGGTTGAGAATAACGATAAAGGAGCCAATATTTTAAGAAAATAAATTTTTAAGTTTCAAAAAGGAACAAGAGGTGGACTTTGATGAATATAAAGAAAATATCAGTTGAAAAAGCAGTGGGCAAAGTTGCAGCTCATGATATGACTCAAATCATCCCAGATGAGTTTAAAGGGGTCAGATTCAAAAAGGGAGATATTATAAAAGAAGAAGATATATCAATCTTAAAAGATATGGGAAAAGAAAATATATATGTGTTAGAACTAGATGATAACCATTTACATGAAGATGAGGCAGCGAAAGTTATGGCCGATTACTTTATAAGTGAAAATATAAGATTAAGTGAACCACACGAAGGTAAAATATCATTAATTGCTGAAGTTGATGGTATCTTAAATATAAATAAAGATATACTATTTAAGGCAAATACCGAAGATGATATCTTAATTACGACCGGTCACAGTAAGAGTCCGATCCAAAAAGGAGAGATAATTGCAGGTGTCAGAATCAACCCTCTAGTAATTGAAAAAAGCAAGATAGATAGGGTTGAGAAGATATTAAGCCGAGCAGAAATATTTTCCATAGCATCCTTTCAAGATTATAAAGTAGGGGTAGTAATTACTGGTAATGAAGTATATGAAGGTAGAATAGAAGATAAGTTTTTACCCACCTTAAAAAGAAAGTTTAGAAGATGGGGAGGCAAATTACTGGACTACAGGTATGTACCTGATAATACTGATGAAATAAAAGAAGCTTTATTAGAACTTAAAGAAAAAGGGGCAGAAATTTTATTAACAGGAGGCGGTATGTCTGTTGATCCGGATGATGTAACCCCAGCAGGAATTAGAAAAACAAAAGCGAATGTTGTAAAGTATGGTGTACCGGTTTTACCGGGTAATAAATTAATGGTAGCTTACCTAGAAGATATACCTACTTTAGGTTTACCCGCCTGTGTAATATTTGAAGAGATAACCGTCTTTGATATAGTTTATCCCAGAATTTTAACAGGAGAGAAGATTAACAAAGAGAAGTTAGTTAAATTATCTTATGGGGGATTATGCCACCACTGTCCTGTTTGTCAGTATCCACACTGTTCCTTTGGTAAAGTAGATTAGAAAGGACGATACTATGAATGTAAATTATCTAAGAATCTCTGTAACCGATAGATGTAATTTAAGATGTTTTTACTGTATGCCCCAAGAGGGAATCAAGCTAAAGAGACATAAAGATATCATGAGTTATGAAGATATCTATAAAGTAACGCAAGTAGCAGCTGAGATAGGTATTACTAAAGTAAGGATTACGGGAGGAGAGCCCCTGGTAAGATTAGGGGTAGAAGAGCTGATAGAAAAAATAGATTCTATACCAAAAATAGATGAAATAAGTCTAACAACTAATGGAGTTTCTTTATATAAACAGGCTGAAGATTTAAAAGAAAAAGGGTTAGACCGGGTAAATATAAGTTTAGACACCCTTGATAGGAGTCAGTTTAAAGAGATTACAGGGCGAGATCATTTAAACAAGGTGTTAAAAAGTATAGATAAAGCAAAAGAATTAGATCTAACTCCTGTTAAAGTAAATACTGTTCTAATTAAAGGGGTCAATGATAATCAGATAGATGAATTTTTAAAATTTATGGATGAAAAAGATATCATATTAAGATTTATTGAATATATGCCGATCGGTAGTGAGAAAGATCAAGCCAATTATGTAAAAATTGCTGATATAAAAGAAGTATTAAAGCAAAAATATGAACTGACACCAGCTCAAGTAATGGGTAATGGACCTGCTAAATACTATAAAGTAAAGGGGTATAAAGGTAAATTAGGTTTTATCTCACC